>CBDUBB010000158.1:0-5962 GCA_965365265.1 uncultured Flavobacteriaceae bacterium | reverse complement strand
TCGATTTTGGTTGTTTCCGGGAGCGCCTGGTATCCCTGGTCCGAAAAGGCATGGACGGGGCGGCCCAAATAAGCATGATGATGCGGGAGTTCCGGCAGAATCCGCCGACGACCCTGGATGGGTCCCCTATCATCCGGATAGATGATTACCAGGAATCCTCCTCCCTGGATACCAGGAATGGGACCTCACAACCCATTGAGCTGCCCAAATCCAACGTCCTTATCTATACCACGGAGGATGGTACGCGCCTGGCTGCCCGTCCCAGCGGTACGGAACCCAAAATCAAATTCTACGTGAGTGTTTCAGGGAAGATTTCCAATCCCGGGGATTACCCCGGGGCCATGAAGGAACTGGAATCGAAAATGGACCGGGTACTGGAAGAACTCAATCTGAACGGATGACGTATTTCAGGAAAATCCTCAGGTTTGCCCTGCCCTACCGCAAGTTTGGCTTTCTGAATATCTTCTTCAATATTCTGTATGCCCTCTTCAGCGCACTTTCCTTTGCCGCGCTGATCCCTATGCTCGACGTCCTCTTTCAGCAGACCGAACCCATAACCCAAAAACCGGTATACGAAGGTATCGGGCAATTGGAATCCTATGTGAAGGGCATGCTCTATTACCAGGTGAACAGCGTGGCCGGGGAAGATAAAATGCAGGCCCTGATGCTGGTCATCAGCCTGGTGCTCGTGCTTTTTTTGCTTAAAAACGTGTTCAATTACCTGGCGATGTACTTCATCACCTTTCTCAGGAACGGGATCCTGAGGGACCTCAGGGATGCCATTTATGAAAAGATCGTCACCCTGCCGGTTTCCTATTACTCTGAAAAGAAAAAAGGGGATGTCATAGCCCGGATTACCTCGGATGTACTTGAAATCCAGCATTCCTTCCTTTCCATACTTGAGCTGATCGTACGAGAGCCCCTTACCATCCTCTTTACGATTGCCGTTATGTTTTTCATCAGCGTGAAGCTGACCCTTTTCGTCTTTATCTTCATCCCTATAGCCGGGATGATCATCTCCCGGATCGGGAAGTCCCTTAAGCGAAAATCCGATCGGGTACAGGCAGAGCAGGGGGCATTTCTCTCCATCGTGGAAGAAACCCTGGGCGGGCTTCGGGTCATTAAGGCATTTAATGCGGAGAACCGGTTTATAAAGCTCTTCCAAAGCTCAACCGAGCGGTTCTTCCACTTCTCAAACAGCCTGCTTAACCGGCAAAACCTGGCTTCCCCCACGGGAGAATTCCTGGGGATTCTCGTGATTGGGGTGCTGTTGTGGTTCGGCGGCCGTATGGTCCTGGTGGAACAGACCCTGGATGCCTCTTCCTTTATCGCTTATATGGGGCTTGCCTACAATATCCTCACCCCGGCAAAGGCCATCAGCAAGGCCTCTTACGGAGTGCGCAAAGGAAATGCCGCAGCCGAACGGGTCCTTCAGGTCCTGGAAACGGAAAACCCCCTCAAGGATCCTGCCTCCGGGCGGACCAAAGAGGATTTCACCGAGGCGCTGCAGCTTGAAAAGGTCTCGTTCCGGTACGGGGAAGAGCCCGTGCTGAAGGATTTCAGCCTGACCGTGCCCAAAGGGCAAACTGTTGCCCTGGTAGGCCAGTCGGGAAGCGGGAAAAGCACCATCGCAAATCTGGTTACCCGGTTCTATGACGTGGAACAGGGGCAGATACGGCTGGATGGCGTGGATATCCGGGATATCACAAAGGCTTCCCTCAGGAGTTTGATGGGGCTCGTAACCCAGGATTCCATCCTGTTCAATGACACCGTGCGCAACAACATACTCATCGGCAGGGAGGATGCCGGACAGGAAGAAGTGGAGGCCGCGGCCCGGGTAGCCAACGCCCACGACTTCATCATGCAGCTTCCTCAGGGCTACGACACCAACATTGGAGACGGGGGCAACAAATTAAGCGGAGGGCAGAAACAGCGCCTTTCCATCGCCCGGGCCGTTTTGAAAAACCCGCCCATCATGATCCTGGATGAAGCCACCTCTGCCCTGGACACGGAAAGTGAACGGCTTGTACAGGAGGCCCTTGAAAATATGATGCGAAACCGGACTTCCCTGGTCATCGCCCACCGGCTGAGCACGATTCAGAATGCCGACAATATCGTCGTCCTGCAACAGGGGGAGATTGTGGAACAGGGAACTCATGAACAGCTGATCCGTCAGGGCGGGGTATATCGCAGACTGGTGGAAATGCAGCAGCTTGGCTGAAACAGGTCCTGCCTTGTTTCCCTTACTCTTTTAAACCTTTCCTCCCCATCCGGGTCTAAAGAACAACAGGCATTGATGACCGAAGAATCTGTTTTAGTGGAAAAGCTCCGGGAGCCGGACAGCAGGGAAGCCGCCTTCAGGGAACTGGTGGTGCGCTACCAGGAGCGGCTCTACTGGCATATCCGCCGCATTGTGCTCACCCACGACGATACGGATGATGTGCTTCAGGAAACCTTTATCAAGGTCTTCCGCAACATCGATGGCTTCAAGGGAGACAGCAAATTATATTCATGGATGTACCGGATCGCCACGAACGAGGCGTTGAGCTTCCTCAAACGAAATTCGAAAATACAGGGGGTCGATGACGGGGAAGCTCAGGAGCATTTGGTGCAGCGTTTGACCGCAGACCCTTATTTTGACGGGGATCAGGCGGAAGTGGAACTTCAAAAGGCCCTTGCAGATCTTCCTGAAAAGCAGCGCCTGGTTTTCAATATGAAGTATTTCGAAGAGATGAAATACGATGAAATGTCCGAGGTTCTCGAAACATCGGTAGGGGCCCTGAAAGCCTCCTACCACCTGGCGGTCAAAAAAATCAGAAAATACCTGAAAGAAGATATTCCGGAAACCCCCTGATCCTTAAAATTAAACCTTTTAGCAAAAAATACATCTAAACAGTAATGAGTACCTCATCAGCCCATAATCCCTTTAAGACTCCGGCAGGCTATTTCGATCAGCTGCCCGGCAGAATTATGGATAAACTTCAAAAGGAGGATATCCGGACCTCCGCCGGCAAAGAGGGCTTTCAGGTACCGGAGGAATACTTTGAAACCTTCGCAGACCGCCTCGCCGAACGTCTTCCCCAAAAAGAAGGACGGGTACGGAAGCTATGGCCTTCACGCCCTCTATGGATAACGGCCGCTGCAGCCGTAATAATCTTTATGCTCCTGCTGACTCCCTCAAGGGAAGAAGGCGGAATGCAATTTGAAGACCTGTCGGGGGAAAGCATTGCAGACTATCTGCAGGCAGAGGCCTTCGATCTGAGTTCTTTTGATCTTGCTGAATCACTGCCGCTTGGTGACATCGCCATGGAAGACGTGATGGAACAGATGCCGGAAGAACAACAGATTATCGATTATCTCGAGAATCAAACGGATACAGATGATGAATTTTACTGGGACCGCGATGAATAGATCTCTTAAAAACAGCTTTTTGATCCTCGGGGCCTTCCTGATGGTGTTCGGTGTCCGGGCCCAGGACGATCGGAACAAGGAACAAATCAAAACCCTTAAAATCGCCTTCTTTACAGAACAACTAAGCCTCAGTCCGGACGAAGCCGCCGTATTCTGGCCAATTTACAACGCTCACGAAAAAGAAAAGGAAGCTGTGAGGGATCAGCAGCGGCGTGAAATCCGGGACCGTTTCCCCAACCTGGATGAAATTACCGAGAAGGAAGCCAGGAAAGCCCTGGAGCGCTACCTCGAACTCGAAGAACGGGAAGAGGAACTGGACAAGGCCTTCTACGAGCAGATCGCCCGTGAATTCTCAGCGGTGCGCACCCTGAAGCTCTTCCAGGCAGAACGGGATTTCAGACGGCGCTTGTTTCAGGAGTATCGCAAAAGGCGGGGCAACCAACCCTGAACGCCACAACCCCTAAATATCATTAGCGAAAGCGCAACCGGGCAATCCTTCCCCTTCCCGATGCTATGGCAGTTGAATCATCTACGAAGCGCAGGCTGTAAAATCCGGATTCAGAAAGCTGCTCCCAAGTGGCTCCCCGGTCCTTTGAGTAGGCAATCCCCGTAACCCCAACCGCCACCAGGTCCCTTCCATCCCTGCCGGGCACGTACTGAACGCAGCTTTTATATCCCGGGTATTGACCTGATGCCTTAAAGGTCCAGGTCCGTCCTCCGTTGTCAGTCGCCAGCTTGTTCTCGGAATCAGCTTCCGGACGGGTGTAATCCCCCCCGATGGCATACCCCTGCTGCCCATCGTAAAAATCCAGGCTGTAGAGTCCATGAGTCTCGGAAGAAGGTTTTAATGGGGTTTCCAGCACTTCCCATTGCTGGCCTTTATCCGGGGAATAGAGAACCCGTCCGCGTGAGGTCACTAACCAGCAGGAGGCACCTACAATGGCAATATTGGTATTGCTGGCCGCAAAGGCCCCTTCTCCCGGAAGCGCAGGTGGAAGGTCTTCACAGGATACCCTTTCCCAGGTACTGCCTCCATCCCGGGTAATCAGAATGCTGAGGCAGCCCCCCATCGCATCTCCCAGGGCAATACCGTTGAGATCGTCCCAAAACGCCATGCTGTCGTAGAAGACCTCCGGGTCATCATCCTCATATACCAGTTCCATGGACCCCTGGTCCCCTGTTTTGTAGAGCAGGGCAGGGCTCCCGGCTGAAAGCAGAAAAAAATCCGTGGCCGTATGCCCTGTGGCCCGAAATTCCGGATGGGATCCCCCATGCTGAATCCGACTGGTACGTACGGAAAAGTCACGGGTATCTACACTTCCAAAAAGGCCCCCACTGCCACCAAATCCAACACTGCCCGGCATCACTTCCAGGGCCCTTACCGAGAGGCTGTCACTGTACAGAATTTCAACCTCTACACTTACGAAGGGGGGTGCCTCTTCCTCCATGGCACATCCCACAAGGCTCAGAAGAGCGATCAGAATGCAAAATCTCATTTTTCTTAGTTTCAAGGAGGTATAAAGATATCGTTAATCCTCCCAAAACAATACCTTTGCCGGCAGATGCGGTTTCACAAAAACTTAGTGGCCGGCGTAAGCCAGGCCCTGGACGAGATATTCAACAAAGGCCTGTATGCGGATAAAGCCCTGGAAAGCCTGTTCAGGCAAAATCGGCGTTGGGGTAGCCGGGATCGGGGTTTTGTAGCCGAAACCGTCTATGATATCGTCCGATGGAAACGCCTTTATTCCGAAATAGCCGGAATTGGAGCCCATCTGGATGAATCGGCCCGCTACCACCTGTTTGCCGTTTGGGCAATTTTAAAAGGGCACCCCCTACCCGACTGGCCGGAATTCAGAGGGATTTCCATAAAAAAGGTCCGTGAACGACAGGTTTCCCTCTCACAAATCCGGAAATACAGGGAATCCGTCCCTGACTGGCTGGACACGCTAGGGGAGGCAAGCCTGGGCGCGGAACCCTGGACGCGGGAACTCGCCGCACTCAACCGGCAGGCAACCGTAATCCTGAGGGCAAACCGGCTGCGCACAAGTCCTGGGGCCCTGCAGCGCCAATTGGAAAAGGAAGGTGTGGCCACAGATCTCATCCCTGGATATCCGGATGCACTTCAGCTGCGGGAACGCGGGAACGTGTTTCGGACCCGTGCCTTTGAGCAGGGGCTTTTTGAAGTTCAGGATGCCGCTTCCCAAATGGTAGCTCCTTTCCTTGGGGCCGAACCGGGCATGCGGGTAATCGATGCCTGCGCCGGGGCCGGGGGCAAAACCCTCCATTTATCCGCCCTGATGGAAAACAAAGGACAACTCCTTGCCCTGGATATTTATCCCGGCAAGCTGAAAGAACTGCGAAAGCGGGCAAAAAGAGCCGGGGCTCACAATATCGAACCCCGGCTGATTACCTCTTCAAAAGTCATCAAACGCCTTGCGGATACCGCAGACCGCGTCCTGATCGATGCGCCCTGTACCGGCCTGGGGGGGTTAAGGCGGAACCCGGACGCCAAGTGGAACATTCCAGAAGACTTCTCTGTTGTGTACACGGA
>CBDUBB010000157.1:0-5996 GCA_965365265.1 uncultured Flavobacteriaceae bacterium | reverse complement strand
GCGCAATCGGTGAGGGTACCGTAGGCGAAACCAACCTTGTTGTAGATTTCCAGGCGCTCCGGGATTTGTTCCTCCGAGTCTCCGAACAGGAAGAACTTACAGTACCCGTCCGGGTAGGTTTCTGGGTCATACCCGGCCTGCCTGGGCAGGACCTTCATGGTTTCCAGCAAAAATGATCGCTGATCATCGCTGAACTGAAATTGCTCATTTTCGGGAAATGCCTCTGGAAAGATCACCCGCTTCATAAGGCCATCGAGGGTAGTCACCGGAAGGTAGTTCTTTAGGCGGAAATCAAACGGATCTGAGATCAGCGAGTCTCCCTCCATATACCCGGAACCTTTAAGGACGCCCTTTATCTCCAGGGGTACAGGGCCTGAATTTACAATGGGAGCAGACAAGGTGGTCAGGGTGTCATTAAGGTAGATGACCAGCGGCTGGGTGGTCAGTTCATCCCGGTGAAAACCCAACCGGTGAGTGCGGCGGAAAGGCCCTGCCTGCTTGCTGCCAATGCGGCGGTTGATATCGTCCTGTCCGAGAAACTCGAATAAACGGTTGTTGGCATGGTTGTCGCTCACCGCAAAGATCTCAATGATATCGCGGGCGAAGCTGTTTTCAACGCTGTCCCCCTCAATGTAGTAACGGGTGTTTCGGTTTAGGCTGTCCAGGTCGTTTAGTTTTTCCAGGGCCGCCAGGGCCACCGGGAATTTAACGGTACTCGCTGGATAGAAATACCGGGAACTATCCACCCGGAAGTCGTAATTGACAAAGGTCACCGAGTCCGATATCCTAAAAACCCGGCTGTATCGGATTTGAACTTCATATCCCTCGGGATCTTCCATTACACGCGCAATAGCCGGGTCCATGGAGGATAGAACCTTCTGAAGGGGATCCAGCTCAGGTTCCTGGCCTCCGCATCCAAAGAGCAGCAAAAGAATCCCTGCAAATAGCAGCGTGGCCGGATTGCCTGTAGAAGTTGGTTTTGACGTTATGCAGCGGTTCATACGCAATAAAATTATCAGCCCGTGTTGATCAGTCGGCATAGGTGGCCCTGTGAGGCCTGAGGGCATCCCTGAAACGAGGGATCTCGGATTCCAGTATGATCATATAGGCAATGTAATGGAATTCTCCAACGGAATCTACCCCAACGGTCTGTTGTGGACTGTACAGGGGGGATTCCTTTAGGTGCTGGAGATAGTGGTTGGCAGTCTGCCGGGAATCCGGACCCCGAAAATCCCAGATCAGTTTTATTTTTCGATCCATATCCTGTTTTAGGATTCCGAGACAGAGGCCCCGGTTTCGGCAAAATTCTTAAAATCCTGGAGATACGCCATGGATTGTTTCTTAAAGGCACCCGGCATTAACCATCCCATAAGTTTCATGGGAAAGCTGGAAAACTGGAACTCGGTTTCCGAAATCCATTTGCACCGCTTCTCATCCAAAACCTGAAAATAATTCTTCTGAATATTATGGACCCCCTTTGCGTCGTAAGTCATGTGGAATTCATCCGGTAAATTGCGTTTGATAACAGTTTCCACCAGCAGCAGGTGGCGTTTGCCCATCTGGTATTCCAGTTCCATCTGTGCCCCCTCTTTTCCGGGTTCACCGGAAAGTTGCCGGAAGGATTGAAGGCCCTTTTGCCAGTGTTTCATGTTTTGGGGCTCGTCCAGCAGGGCAAGCATCTCATCCCGGGGCAGGTTGATTTCTATCTCCGTGGTGTATTTCATCCGTGGGCCACTTTGTTTCCAAGATATTAAAAAAGGAGATTTTCTCTTACTAAAAATGTGTTAATGAATCCCTTCCTCACTTGCCGGGGATGCCGATATTCTTATTTTTGACGGATGATGCTGAGGATGCTTCCTAACCGATTCCTGCTGCATGCCACCCTTTGGGGGTCTATCCTGGTATTTCTGACAGGCTGCGGAGACCTTTGGAGAAAGGAGCCTGACAGGCAACCCCTTGCCCGGGTGGGAGAAACGTATTTGTACCCGGAAGATGTCCGGGACTTGCTGGATAAAAACATGAGCCCCCAGGACAGTGCGGCCTTCGTCAGTAATCTCATCAATACCTGGGCCACCCGGCAGCTGCTTCTGTCGCGGGCAAGAATCAACCTGCCTGAAGAAAAAATTGAGGAATTTGAATCCCTGATTTCGGATTACCGGGCAGAATTGTATACCCGGGCTTACAAGGAAGCCCTGGTCGCTCAGATTTCCGATACCCTGGTGGGAGAGGAGGAAATGAGGGAATTCTATGAAAGTGAAAAGGAGAATTTCACCCTGCAGGAAAAAATCCTGCAACTCCGCTTCATCGAGTTGCCGCTTCAGTTTCTCAACCGGGAGGAGGTTACCGAACGCCTCCGTCGATTTGAGGGGGAGGACCTGGCATTTCTGGATTCGGTTGGGGTACAGTTCAAGAAACTGCATTTCAATGATTCCCTTTGGGTGCCAGTCTCCCGTGTAATTGAAGAGATAGCGCCCCTGACGTACGAAAATGAGGAGGAGCACTTAAAAAATTCACAATTTTTTGAAATGGAGGATTCAACCGGGGTATATTTGACCAAGGTTGTAAATGTCCTGAAACCTAATGAGATAGCCCCGTTGAGTTACATTGAGCCTACCATCCGGCAGGTTTTGCTTAACCGTCGGAAGATGAAGCACCTCCGCTCGCTGGAGGCCGACCTGATAGATGAGGCTGTCCGACAAAAAGAATTCGAGATTTATGAGACAGAACAGAACTAACTTTTTCTTCCTTATCCTAATGTGTTGTATTGGGCATTTGCCCCTTCAGGCACAAGTGAAGGATTCCATACCGGATACACAGGTGGAGCCCCCGGAGGGTATCGCTGAGGGCGACTACACCCAACAGCAAAACCTCCCTCCCGCACAGCGGATAAAGCTCGATGGTATTGCTGCGGTGGTCGGGGATTATGTCATCCTGGATTCCGATGTGGAAAAAACGCTCCTCGATCTGCGGAACCAGGGAGCGACCGAAGCGGATGTCAACCGCTGCAGCCTTTTGGGGAAACTCATGGAGGACCGGCTCTACGCGCACCAGGCCGTACAGGACAGTATTTTGGTTTCGGATGATGAGGTGAACAGCCGAAATGACCAGTATATCCAGGAATTTGTGCAGCGTCTGGGTTCCATGGAAAAGGTGCTGGAATTCTACAATCAGGAAACCGTGGAGGACCTGCGGGAAGAACTTTACAAAATCAACAAACTCCAGATGCTCTCCCAGCAGATGCAGCAGAAAATCGTGGGGGAGATTGAGGTAACCCCAGAGGAGGTACGGCAATTCTTTAACAGCATTCCCGAAGATGAAAAGCCTGTTTTCGGTGCCGAGCTCGAGATTGCGCAGATCGTCAAAAAACCTGAAATACCGGAATCTGAAAAGCAGAAAGTAATCGACCTGCTCAACGAAATAAAGGCAGATGTTGAGGACAACGGGGCCAGTTTCAGGGTCAAGGCCATCCTGTATTCCCAGGATCCGGGTTCCAAGTCCAAGGGAGGGTTCTATTCCATGACCCGACAGACCCCTTTTGTCAAAGAATTCAAGGATGTGGCCTTCAGCCTTAGGGAAGGAGAGATCTCGGAGCCATTTGAATCCCCTTTTGGGTACCACATCATTTTCATTGAAAAAATCAGGGGTCAGGAACTCGACCTCCGCCATATCCTTATCCAGCCTGAGGTCCCGCAAAAAGCCCTGGATGCTGCCCGTGAGGAACTCGACAGTATCCGGACGCACATCATGGAAGGCCAGTATACCTTTGCGGAGGCCGCCCGGAATTTTTCGGATGAGAAGGAGACCAAATTCGACGGAGGGCTGCTGCGCAACCCGAGTGACTTCAGCTCACGGTTCGAGTTGACAAAAATGGACCCAAAACTCTACAACCAGGTACGAAACCTTAAGGACAACGAGATTTCGAATCCTATGCTTGAACCGGACCCGAGGGGAGGCCCCCCCTCGTATAAAATCCTGATGGTGTCCAACCGCTTCGATGAGCATGAAGCCGACTTCGCCCGGGATTACCTCAAAATTCAGGAACTCGCCCGACGGGACAAGCAGTTCAAGGCCATTCGGGAATGGATGACAGAGCATATTGAGGAAACCTATATCAGCCTGGATTCCGAATACCGGGATTGCAGTTTTACCAATAACTGGTTAAAGGAATAAGTATGTCAGACGTGGAAGGCGTAAGGCGCCTGGTAGAAAAGCATCAGGCCCTCAAAAAGGAGATCGCAAAAGTAATCGTGGGGCAGGATGTTGTGGTTGACCAAATCCTCTGGTCCATCTATACCGGCGGGCATTCCTTGTTGATTGGGGTACCCGGGCTTGCCAAGACGCTTATGGTAAATACCATAGCCAGAACCCTTGGGCTGGACTTCAAACGAATTCAATTTACTCCGGACCTGATGCCGAGCGATATCCTAGGTAGTGAGGTCCTGGACCAGAACCGAAAATTTGTCTTTGTCAAGGGTCCAGTCTTCGCAAATATCATCCTGGCAGACGAAATAAACCGCACCCCCCCCAAGACCCAGGCTGCCCTGTTGGAGGCCATGCAGGAACGGGCAGTGACCATTACCGGCAAACAGCACAAGCTTCCAAATCCCTATTTTGTGCTGGCGACCCAGAATCCGATCGAGCAGGAGGGCACCTATCCGCTGCCCGAGGCACAGCTCGACCGGTTTATGTTTGCAATCCGCCTGGAGTATCCGAGCTTGGAGGAAGAAATTCAGGTGGTAAAAAACACTACGGACGACGAGGAACCAGAGCTTTCCACCCTTTTCACGGCGGAGGAAATCCTGGAGGTGCAACACCTGGTCCGCAGGATACCCGTTCCGGACAATGTGGTACGCTATGCCGTGGAACTGGCCCAGAAGACGAGGCCCGGTCAGGAAAATGCCTCGGAGCTGGTCAATCAATACCTGGATTGGGGAGCTGGCCCGAGGGCCTCTCAGAACCTCGTCCTGGCAGCCAAGGCCCATGCAGCTGTTTCTGGTCGGTTCTCACCGGATATAGCCGATGTGAAGGCGGTATCCCGGGGGATATTGCGGCACCGGATCCTCAGAAACTACAAGGCCGAGGCGGAGGGCATTACCGATGAAGCAATTATTGCGCAATTGCTCTGAGCCCAGTGTGGGGACCCCCCTTCCCTCCCCCCGGCAGAAAGATAACACCAATCCCTGCAATCCCATTTCGTCCTGCCCGGATCAAAACCGCAGGCACTAAATCCATAAAAAAGCAAAGGTTTCCTTGCGCCTCAATACCAGTAAAAAAATCGTCGATTTTCCCACCGGAATGAAAATCCCAGCCTGTCCGGATTGCTGTTCTACCTGACTTTCAATGCCGGATTTGCCAATTTGACAATTCGGTACTTTGAGAGCGGGAATAGTTTCAAATACCCTTTGATTTTAGTACTTTTGAGGGCGATACGAACCAAGAAACCCTTTTAAAAAATGGCATTTGATATAGACATGATTAAAAAGGTCTACGCCGGGATTCCAGCGCGTGTCGACAAGGCGCGCGACCTGTCCGGAAGACCTCTTACCCTTGCGGAGAAAATTCTGTATTCCCACCTCTGGGACGGTACCCCGGATACGGTATTTGTACGTGGAAAGGATTATGTGGAATTTGCTCCGGACCGGGTGGCATGTCAGGATGCCACGGCTCAGATGGCACTTCTGCAGTTTATGCATGCGGGGAAGCCCCAGGCAGCCGTTCCGACCACGGTCCATTGCGATCACCTGATCCAGGCCAAGGTAGGTGCCGAGGCAGACTTGAAACGGGCGAATGAGACCAGCAATGAAGTCTTTGATTTCCTGGAATCCGTGTCGAACAAATACGGTATCGGTTTTTGGAAACCAGGAGCCGGGATCATCCACCAGGTGGTCCTTGAAAATTATGCGTTCCCTGGCGGTATGATGATCGGAACCGACTCGCACACTGTTAACGCAGGTGGCCTGGGTATGGTGGCTATCGGGGTAGGAGGCGCGGACGCC
>CBDUBB010000156.1:0-6001 GCA_965365265.1 uncultured Flavobacteriaceae bacterium | reverse complement strand
TTGTCTATTTCTACGTCAAGAAAACGGATGCTTCCAGAATCTATGGCCTGGAACTGGAGCATATGTTGTCGCCCTATAACCTGCATTTCCTCGTCTATAAGGATACCCTGATCGAAGAGCATATTGCGGGAATCCCGGGAGATGTTTTTATCAAGGAGATGTTGCCTGCCTGCTCGGAATCCGAAAAGGCTCAGATCGCCAAGGAATTTGTCAAGTTCAATGAGAGGTGCATGATCCGGTTGCTGGGAGATATGCGCTCCTACAATTACGTCATCGTTCCTATGATCGACTTTGACCATGTGGTGTACCGAATACGGGCCATTGATTTTGACCAACAGAGTTTTGAGGGCAGGCTCCGAATCTACCGACCCCAGTTTTTCAAGGAAAACCTCACCATGGTCAATTTGGTAGGGAACAAGTTATTGCCGGATTCGGTGGATCAGTACAAGGTAGAGGAGCGTTCCATTGTCGCCAAGCGCATCCTGAGTTCCGGGGACCGCCTTCGCAAACTCGTGGAGATCGCCCGAAAGGATACCATTTCCCTTCCTGAGAATGTGGAGCGTCTCAAAATGGAAATCTATGACCTCACCCTGGATGTGCATTTCAAAAAATGTGAGCGAATGGGCGAGATCCTGGACCTGGCCCTGGATTTTGTACGGCGTAATTACGAGGATGTGAGTATGAAACAGATCATCGAGAAGAGGATCGAGATTTAGATGGTGCCTTATAGGAGGGGTTTCAGCGTAAAAAATGGGGTACCCCCACCCACCCATTCAAAAGATAAATTAGGCCCATGCAATAAGCAATCACCCCCCTCAACGCAGGAGTCAGTCAAAATTCCGGAGTTTTAATCCTTCAGGGGAATCAGGGTGGTTTCAACCTGATAGGACGCCTTGTTCAGTACGGCTGTCTGAATGAACCGGAGAATTTCCAGAAGGCGCTCCTTCATCGGGATAGTCGCCATTTCATGCCCGGCGCCGACCTGACGTATATAATGGAACCGATAGTCATTTTTTTCAAACTGCTTTGAAAGGTAATTCGAACCAAAAAAGCCCTTGTTCAGGAGTTTCCTTTTGTTGTAGGGCACAGTTTTGTCTTCGGTTCCATGGAAAAACAAGGTAGGCGCCGGAGGGGTGTCATATTCGGGTTTGCCCTCCGTACTGAAAATCGCTCCAGCAAATGCCACTATCCCGCTATATTGAAATCCCTCGGGTAAGATTTTGGTCAGTTCGTGCTTGTTGCGGTTGTACCAGTCTCCGTGAAGGCCGGTGATGGCCCCTGCGCTTGATCCTGAAACGACGATTTGTGAGGGATCGATATGAAGGTCCGCTGCGCGGCCAACCAGGAAAGCTGTAGCCTGATATAGGTCTTCCACGGCCATATCTATTGCCTTCTCAAGCGGTTTGGTATTGAAAACACCCACCTCGTCGTAAATTCCTTTGAGTCCCAGCCGATAGTCGATGGAAGCAACCTTCAGCCCATTCCGCGCCAGTGTCTCAAAGTAGGACCGGTAGAATTCCCGGTCACGGCTTCCGGCCGCAAATCCGCCTCCAAAGACAAAGATGACACAGGGCCTTACCTCCGGATCCCCTTTGCGCTGATAGAAATCAAGATACAGGGTGGAGTCCCGGTCTGCATAGGCAAAGGTTTGTTTTTCAATTCCTTCTGAGGGTACATCTATCCCCTGTCCCCAGGAGGGTACTGCAAGGGCAGCAAAAAGGGTTATCAGCAGGAGGAGGCTTTTTCGTTTCATAGGCTGAAGCAGTTGTCATACATTAATAATACCATTTAGTTCATGAAAGGGACCCGTTGGGGCAATCTTATAGAAGAATACAAATGTTAAGGGCCCACCCCCCAATAAAAAATTAACTCCAACCCCTGCAACATCAAAGCAGCCATTTCAGCGTGCCCAACCAACCTGGCATTCACAGATAAATTGCCCCATGGTAAGCTTAAGCTAAGGCGCCAGGTGAGCTGCTCCCCTCAGCTTTTCTGCTCTTTGTTGAAATAGACCAGGTAGTAATACATGCCGCGTTCCTCATCCCAACCCTTCTCGACATACTTTTGGGCAGATTCCGGGTTGATGAAGTCGAGCTTTATCTGGATGTTTGTATCCAGTGCTATTACGTTCTTTATTTTTTTACGGCTGTCCGATACCGCTTTGTTGGCAATCTGGAAAGTCGATACGTCCTCGATGCTGTATTTGGGCCCTTTTTCCGTTTTATAGTGCTTGAATTCCGGGATCAATTCCGGGTTCTCCAGCACCTCATTCAGGAAACGGCTTTCTTCAAAGGTGTCGTTCTTGGCGAAGTGGTTCACCGCCTTGTTCACAAACAACACTTCTTGTTGTTTATCCTCTGCGGGCAATACGACATCCTTGGCAAAATTCTGGCAGAATTTAAGGTAGTTCTTGGTGTAGAAATTTTCATCGGTCAGCGGAGCAAGTCCAAGGAACTCTTCAATCCAATACTTGGCATCATACCGGTTGCTGTCCACAGAAAGGACCTTGTAGCCCTCCTCCGCATTCCGGTTGAAGATCAGGCACCCCTTGTCGAGTCGCTGCAGGTTAACCCCCTGTTGTACCAGCAAATCCAGGTTGGACCCCTTTTCCCGGAATTGCAGGAAATCCTGCTTTACTTCGCTTTTGAAGATCCCCAGGGCATCAACGCGCTCATTGTCCAACAGGGCATCGGTCATGTAAACCACATAGCATTCCCCGCTCTTAATATGCGGGTGTTTGGATTGGCCGTACAGGTGGCGGGCGATTTCCGCGGAGATCTCATGCAGGGATTCCGGCGATTTAAAGACCTTGCCGGCCGCTTCATAAATGGGGTGGAATTCCAATCCGGCTTCGTGATGGAAGCGAAAATAGTTCTCTTCCTTTTCCCTGAACGGTTTGAAAAAATATTCTTTCAGGAGCCCTCCGACTTCGTCATTAAGCGGGTAGGGGGACTCGGAGATAAAAAGGGGTTCTCCTCTGTGTTTGTTTCCAACGCGGTGCAGGGATACGGTTTCGAGTTGGGTGGCGTACAGGTTTAACATGGATAGACTTTAGCAGGTTGATGTCGCCTGGGGCGCGGTTTCAATTCCAGTTCTCTTCAAAATCCAGATCGTCGTAATTCCCGAAGGGCTCATCCATTTCCGGTCCGGGTTCTGCCTCGAAGTTTTTTTCCGGGGGGGCATCCGGCAGTTCCCCGAAACTGAAGAGCAGGTTTGGATAAGTCCGCCCATCCTCCTTTTCAGTGATATCTGCCAACTCCACAAAAAAGGTCCACATGTTCAGGAAATCGTAGACAAAAAGCAGCTTGGGTGCCTGCTCATCCATGACTTCAGAAAGCAGGGTGTCCCGCATGAGCCGCGATCCATCTTCTCCTTCCCGGATATCGAAAAGGGGAATTTCCTCATCCTGGTTCCAGTTTTCATCGGCCGTGAAGAAGGAGGCCATTTCATTTCCGAGGAAGCCGAAAGCCTGGGTGATGGCGTTATGCAATTCTTCCAGATTGTTCTCGGATTCCACTTCCAGGTCTCTGAAGACATCTTCGGCTGCATCCAGGATTACTCGGATCTTATAGATCATCGGCATAGGCATTATTGAATTCTGGCAAATTTACGAAGAAATCTGCGTTCTGGAGGCCCTGATAAATTCCATTAGGGCATACCATTGCAACCCAAAGAGAATGGCGGCCAGGACCAGATGCAGGGGTTGACTTCCCCAGGGGAAAGCAATGTAGTTCATAGCTATTCCCGTGAGGATGATCCCGATCAGTACCCAAAGTGAAGCATAGATTCTTTGAAAACCGAGCTGCAGCCTTTGGACCCTGTAGGCTACCCAGAGGTGCAGCATCAAAACAAGGATAGAGAAAGATCGATGGATATAGAAGATAAATTCAGGGTCCTGCAGCCATAAATCTTTGGCACCCATCCCAAGGACTTCAGATTGGGTGTCTATGAACTGTCTGACCTGGGTGCCCAAAAGGATCTGTATGAGGCTTAAGGTAACGGTAAACCACCAGATCCGGTAGGTTTTCCGGTCAAATCCACGATTCCGGTCCCGGGTATCAGAGCTGTGGATCATCCAGAGCAACATCCCCACAATCAGCAGGGCCATGAACATATGAAGGGTGATTTTCACAGGCTCCAGTACCGAGTAAACCACGGTAGCTCCCAGCCATCCCTGGAATCCGATGGCTACCACGGAAACCCATGCAAACAGGACCCGGGATTTCTTCTCCCGCCACCAGGAGATGGAAAAGACTGCCAGCAAAAGCATCACAAGTCCTGCAAGTGCCCCTAGAAGCCGGTTGATGTATTCGATCCAGGTATGGGTAGCATTGAATACAGCGTAGTCATGCCGTGTGTAGGGGGCCCAGTTGTTTTCTACAAAGGAAGCTCCAGAGGTAAAATCCTCCCTGGCCAGCAAGAGCGTTTCCTCCCGGATGATTACCTGTGCTTTTTTGTAAGTCTTTTCAGGGGTCCAGAGTAATTCTTTCTCCTCAGTCGGGGGAATCAGGTACCCGAAGCATTTTGGCCAGTCCGGACACCCCATCCCGCTTCCTGTCATGCGGACCACAGCTCCGGCGAGTATGACCAGGTAGACCAGGATCAGCGAGGTCCTGGCCAGGGGTCGGTAGGTTTTTTGCATCCAGTTTTTCACGAACAATTCAGTTTTTGGAGGCCTCCTCAGAAAGGTGCAATCCCAGTTGCTGGCCTTTTTTTATCATGTAATCCCATGCGGCCCCGTGTTCATTCGGGATTTCCCCTTCCAGGATAGCCTCTTTAATGGCGTCCTTTATGATGCCAATCTCCCGGGAGGGCTTCAGATTGAAGGCCCTCATGATTTCTTCCCCACTCACCGGGGGTTGGAAATTCCGAATGCGGTCCCGTTCTTCCACCTCCTGAATTTTATTGCGGACCAGCTGGAAGTTTTTAAGATACCGCTGTTGTTTTTTCGGGTTTTTGGTTGTGATGTCCGCTTCGCAAAGGACCATCAGGTCCTCCACGTCATCCCCGGCATCAAAAACGAGCCGTCTCACGGCAGAGTCGGTCACCTCCTCCCCGGAAAGGGCGATGGGCCTGGAGCTCATTCGCACGAGTTTTTGGACGTACTTCATATGCTCGTTCAGCGGCATCCGAAGGCGTTTGAACAGCCTGTAGACCATTTTGGAGCCGACAAACTCATGGCCGTGGAAGGTCCAGCCGATTTTCTCGTCAAAACGTTTGGTAGGGGCCTTGCCGATATCGTGCAAAAGGGCCGCCCACCGGAGCCAGAGATCCTCTGTTTCGCGGGAAATGTTGTCCACAACCTCCAGGGTATGCCAGAAATTGTCCTTGTGACGTTGTCCCTCGATTTCCTCTATGCCCTGCAGGGCGGTGAGCTCCGGAAGGATGTATTCCAGCAGGCCGGTCTTATACAGGAGGGAGAAACCTACTGAAGGTTTTTCAGTGACCATGATCTTGTGAAGTTCATCCACAATGCGCTCCCTGGATACGATCCGG
Source organism: uncultured Flavobacteriaceae bacterium (assembly GCA_965365265.1). Lineage (GTDB taxonomy): Bacteria > Bacteroidota > Bacteroidia > Flavobacteriales > Flavobacteriaceae > Robiginitalea. The sequence continues at coordinate 505 of CBDUBB010000156.1, read as the reverse complement.
ATTCGGTCGCGGTATTCCCGGATAGCTTTCAGGGATTCCGCGTCTATTTCGAATCCGAGCTGGGCGGCGAAGCGTATGGCCCGTATCATGCGCAGCGGGTCATCTGAATAGGTGGTACCGGGTTCCAGTGGGGTGCGGATAATCCCTTTTTTAAGGTCTTCCATTCCTCCGAACGGATCGAGCAACCGACCAAAATCCTCCTGGTTAAGGGAGAGCGCCAGGGCATTGATGGTAAAATCTCTCCGGTTCTGATCATCGGCCAGGGAGCCGTTTTCGACGATGGGTTTGCGGCTGTCCCTGCGGTAACTTTCCTTCCGGGCCCCTACAAATTCGAGGTGCAGGTCACCCTGCCGGATCATGGCGGTCCCGAAATTTTTGTACACGTGCACCTTTGGATTTCCCGGTAGGCGTTTTGCTACTTCCCTGGCGAGGGCAATCCCGCTTCCCACGGCCACAATATCGATATCTTTTCGTTCCCGCCTACCGAGGAAGTAGTCCCGGACAT
>CBDUBB010000155.1:0-6025 GCA_965365265.1 uncultured Flavobacteriaceae bacterium | reverse complement strand
GCAGATATCTGGCTGGTCACCCCACGTTTTGATATCACATTTACTAAAAAGCTTTTCTGGTCCACCCTGATACAGTACAGCAACCAGCGGGACAACCTCGGGATCAATTCCCGTCTGCAATGGCGTTTTGCCCCCCTTTCAGACCTTTTTCTGGTTTATACCGACAATTACTTTGTCAACAGTTTCAGCCCGAAATTCCGGTCCATCAACCTGAAGTTGACCTACTGGCTCAACATCTGACCCCTGTACCCTCCCGTCTGGATCGTTCCTGAATTTTCCCGTATCTTTTGGCCCATAAACGGCCTGGATGTATGGAAACACCCCTGATTACAAACGATACTATAGTTTTTGGTTTGCTGGCGCTATGCCTGGGATTGATTTTCTATACTTCGGGAATTGGCAAAGGGTTCTGGAAAAAGTTCTATACCTGGGTCCCCGCCATCCTGCTCTGTTATATGCTACCGGCAGTCCTGGCAAGTTTGGGAATCGTATCTGACGAACATTCCAACCTGTATTTCGGGGCGAGCCGTTACCTGTTGCCGGCTGCTTTGGTTTTGATGACGCTGAGTATCGACCTGAAGGCGATTGCGCGTTTGGGTTCCAAGGCACTGATCATGTTCCTGACCGGGTCCCTGGGGATCATCATCGGTGGTCCAATCGCTATTCTGATCGTATCCCTTTTCTCTCCGGAGACCGTGGGAGGAAATGATTTTGACGCCATCCGGCGGGGCCTCTCGACCATTGCAGGAAGCTGGATCGGGGGCGGGGCCAATCAGGCAGCCATGTTCGAGATCTTCCAGTTCAACCCGGACCGGTACGGGGAGATGATCCTGGTCGATGTGGTTTGTGCAAATATCTGGATGGCCATCCTGCTGCTGGGGGTTGGAAGAAACAGGGAAATCGACCGCTGGTTAAAGGCGGATTCCTCTTCCATTGAAGATTTGAAAAAGAAGGTAACTGCCTTTTCAGACAGTATCACGCGCGTGCCCGTACTCAGGGATTATATGGTCATGGGAGCCCTGGCCTTTGGCGCAGTCGGGCTGGCTCATTTTGCGGGGGACGGCCTCAGCGAACAACTTGCGGAATCCTTTGAAACTGTGCGAAATCCCAAAAGCTTCCTCTCCTTTCTCGGCGGGAAGTTCTTCTGGATGGTCGTTATTGCCACCCTGGCGGGGATCGGGTTGTCCTTTACAAGGGCCAAGAATTACGAAGGGGCAGGAGCCAGTAAACTGGGGGGCGTTTTTATCTATATCCTGGTGGCCACCATCGGTATGAAAATGGACCTCAGCCGGATCCTGGAAAACCCGGGGCTCATCCTGCTTGGGCTCATATGGATCTCAATCCATGCCGGATTGCTGATTGGGGTGGCCAAGCTGATCCGGGCGCCCTTTTTCTTCCTGGCAGTAGGGAGCCAGGCGAATGTAGGTGGTGCGGCCTCAGCCCCTGTGGTTGCAGCTGAGTTCCATGCTTCCCTCAGTTCCGTGGGGGTATTGCTGGCGGTCCTTGGGTATGTGGTCGGCACGGGGGGCGCCCTCTTCTGTGCCTATCTCATGGAAGTGGCCTCTTCCCTGTAAACCCTTCTAAGGATTTCCAAAAATATTGCATATTTGCCTCCTAAATCATACGGATGAAAAAGTACGGATTACTTCTTCTGGGAATATTTTTTTTGGTTGGTTCCTGCAGCGAGGGAGACGAGGATCAAATGATGGTGGTGGAAGGCAGGATCAAAGGGCTAAAAAAAGGCACCCTCTACCTGCAGTACATCCCGGATTCCGCCCTGGTAACCCTGGACTCCTTGCAAATCCGCGGGGATGGGGCGTTCCGCCTGCAGGGCTCAGTTGGGGAACCGGATCTTTTCTACCTCTACCTCAGCAAGGCAGACAATAACATTTTGGACGACCGAATCGCCTTTTTCGGGGAACCCGGCCGGTATCGCATAGAATCAACCTGGAATGCCTTTGAGGCCGATGCGGAAATACAGGGTACCGAATCCCAGGAAAAGTACGAGGTGTATCAGGAAAACATGTCCCGTTTCAATCTGCAGCGGCTCGAACTGGCCCGGGCCATGTCCCCCCGGGAAGGCGCGGTGGATTCAGTACTCTTCGATTCCCTCCAAACCGCCCTGGATCAGAACCTAAAGCGAAGCTATCTCTATACGCTTAATTTTGCACTGAGCAACAAGGACTCCTATCTGGCGCCCTTTATAACCTTCACAGAGGTATCCGATGCCAACCCTAAATATCTGGACTCCGTATACAGGGCGCTACCCCCTGAAATAGCGGCTTCCAAATACGGTAAAAAGCTAAAGGATTTACTTGAAAATACCCCCTGAGGGAATCACCCCATTTTGTTGAGCCGCCCGACCAGGTCGGTGGCCTCCTTTTCCAGGGAAGCCCGAACTTCTTTGAAATGGGCCTTTCTGTCGGCTACTTCCTTCTGGTTTACTTTGGCAATAAGGGCATCGAAGGTGTCGATAGCCTTGTCAATGATGGCGGTTCCCTCTTTGGAACCTTCCATTTGCTGGCTGCCTTCTTCAATATACACCGCCTCGATAATGTCCCCCAGCACATTGTTGATGTCTTTCTTAAGGTCACGTATGCTCGCCATGGATTTTGTTTTGAGGCAAAAGTACAACATCCCGGGAAGACCCGGGAAAATACTATAAGGTAACTTCCAGCAACCGGCATTCCCCGGTGGCAATCCGGAGCCCTGGGGCTGCGGCAGGCAACAGGACCGTCTCCCCCCTGTGTACTGGAACGGAGTATGACCCCAGTTCCAACGTTGCGCTCCCCCCCACACAAACATAGGCCCTGAAGGATTCCTGAGAATGAAATTCCCGATCCAGGGAGGCGTCGAGCTCCAGGTAGGAGGTCCTGAAGTAAGCACTATCCACCATTTTGCCTATCCTGTTCTTTTCCCTGCTGTATTCAATGCGGAAATCGTCCCGTTTTTTATAATCCATGGCATCCAGGGCCAGGTCTGTATGAAGTTCCCTCTGATTACCCCCGGCATCTCTTCTGTCGAAATCGTATACCCGGTAGGTCACATCAGAACTCTGCTGGATCTCTGCCAGGAGGATTCCGCCCCCTATAGCGTGAATCTTGCCGCTGTTGATGAAAAACGTATCCCCCTCCCCGACAGGCTCATAATTCAGTAATTCAAGTAGTCTGCCTGCCTGAAGTGCTTCCTGGTATTCTTCTCTGCTGACATCCCGGTTGAAGCCTATGATCAACTCGGACCCCGGATCTGCCCCCATGATATACCACATCTCTGTTTTTCCGAAAGAACCGTGTCGTTTCCGGGCAAGTTCGTCCCCAGGGTGTACCTGTATGGAAAGATCCTCCCTGGCATCGATAAATTTGATTAGGATGGGGAAATCGGTGCCAAACCTTTTCAGGACTGCATCCCCCAGTAATGCGTTTGGATAGGTGGCGATCAGGTCGTCCAGGGTCTTTCCGCGGTACGGGCCGTTCGCGACCACCGAAACATCCCCGGGCACCCCTGAGAGCTCCCAGCTCTCCCCCATCCCATCTCCTTCGATGGGTTTCCCAAGCACGGTACCCAATTTCGCCCCGCCCCAGAGTCGTTCTTTAAGGATTGGGGTGAACTTTAAAGGATAGAGTTCCATAGGTTTATGATTTCTTCAAAGCCTTTAGGGCCCTGGAAACATGTCCGGAAGCGCCCATGCTCTTGAAGGTCATCACGATCCTGCCCGTTTTGTCCACCACGAAGGTTTCCCTTCCGGGAAGCAGGTTCAACAGCCGGTTCTCCACCCTGAACTTACGGCGTACCTCTTTCTTCGGATCGCTGAGCAACACGTAGGGTAACCGGTGTCTTTGGGCAAAACTCTGATGGGAATCCTGTGAATCAGAACTTATACCGATAACCATAGCACCGGCATCTGTAAAATCCTCGTAATGGTCCCTGAATGCACATGCTTCCGCCGTGCATCCCGGCGTGAAATCCTTTGGGTAAAAAAAGATCACCAGCGGTTTCTTTCCCACGTGTTCAGGACTGTGGAACCAGTTTCCATCCTGGTCTTTCAGGGAAAATTCCGGCATGGTACTTCCTGTAGGCAGTCCCATCTAGCTTCCAGTATAGGTTACAAAATTCCTGGGGGTTTCAAACAACTGTACCTCCAGTTCGAGATCCTGTTTGAGATGCGGTCTTAGTTTATTCCAGATGACCACGGCAATATTTTCTGCGGTCGGGTTCAGATTCCGGAACTCAGGTACCTGTTCATTGAGGTTTTTATGGTCAAGGGCATCTTCCACTTCGCTTCGGATGAGGTCCTTCAGGTCCTTCATATCCATAACGAAACCCGTTTCCGGATCGATAGGCCCTGTAACACTAACAATAAGTTCGTAGTTATGACCATGGAAGTGGGGGTTATTGCATTTTCCAAATACCTGGGTGTTGGTCTGGTCATCCCAATCAGGGCGGTAGAGCCGATGTGCGGCGTTAAAGTGCGCCTTTCTGCTGACTTTTACTTTCATGAGGCCTTACCTTCGTTTTTTTGGATATAATCGTAGAATCTGTTGAAGATTATCCGGAACCAGGCAGTGTACTTTTCCGGGGACCCTGCCAGATCCCTGCGGATCTCATCGAGTCCCATCCATTTCCAGTCGGCTACTTCTTCCGGGTTTATTTCCGGGCTTCCCGAGAAGTGTCCCAGCAGGACGTGGTCGAGTTCGTGTTCCGTCAGGCCATTGTCAAACGGGGCCTTGTAAATAAAAGAAAATAATTCCCGGAGTTCCGTCTCAAAGCCCATTTCCTCCATGAGCCTGCGTCTCCCCGCTTCCACGTTGGTTTCACCCAGCCGCTGATGGGAGCAACAGGTATTGGTCCACAATAGAGGGGAGTGGTATTTGTGGGCTGCCCGTTGCTGTAGCAGGGTCTCCCCCTGGTCATTTAAAACAAATACGGAAAAGGCCCGGTGCAATTCCGCTTTTTCATGGGCTTCCAGTTTTGGCATGGTCCCGATGACCTGGTCTTCGGGGGTTACCAGGATGACTTCTTCTTCTCTCACAACCCAAAAATAAGGCCTTTGCTCAAGAAATGGGTTAATGGATTCATAAAATTGGAAAGGGTGGACTCAGAAGAAACGGGGAGACTTGATATTCCCCACCATTCGTATAAAGTCATATCTGAGGATGACTTCAAAGGAACCGTCGTTGAAGATGGCGCCTCCCAGCTGGGTAACTTCCCGGTCGTATGACATGCCGATAAGGAAGGCTGGCGAAATATGGAATCCAACCATGGCACTCACGGCTGCATCCCAGCGATACGCTGCCCCCATGATGAACTTTTCATTGTACATGAAGTTGGCGGAAACATCCACCTGTAAAGGGGCGCCCATGGTCATTTTGGTAAGCAGGGTAGGCTTGAACTTCCACAGGGGATGGAAATCCCAGACATACCCGGAGATGAAGTAAAAATTCATCTGTTCTTTCGCGGTGGATAGAGAAGATTCCTCAAAATGGGTAGTTTCAAGGAAACGGGGTACAGAAAGCCCCGCATAAAAGGTTTCCGTATGGTAGTACACCCCTGCACCTATATTGGGAGAAAGCCGGTTTTGAATATCCTGCTGCAGGGTGCCGTCGGGGTTGTTGGGGTCCTGTGTGAGCTCCGAAAATCGGATATCCAGCAGGTGTACGCTCCCCTTGAGTCCGAAACTGAGCCTTCTTTCATCGGCCAGTTGTAGGGTGTAGGAGAAGTCCGCATCGAAATAGGTTTCCGAGGTGGGCCCTATCTGATCGTTGACCACAGACAGGCCGAGGCCCACACCCCCATAGCCGATAGGGGAATGCACATTGAGCGTCTGGGTTTTGGGAGCTCCCTCCAGTCCCAGCCACTGGGACCGGTGGAGGGCTGCAATACTCAGGTTCCCCCTGGATCCCGCATAACCAAGGCAGTTGCCGGGCCCGAGGGCCAGGTGACCTGACGAAGCCGCTCCGGGCTCCGGCCTCGGCTTCGCTTCCCCTCTTCTAACCCTTGAGTAGTGCATTCGGTGCCCTCCGAGCTC
>CBDUBB010000154.1:0-6041 GCA_965365265.1 uncultured Flavobacteriaceae bacterium | reverse complement strand
GTAGGCCCCGCTGTCGTTTTCACGGGCAATGGAAGAGCCAACGACGTTGCATACGCCAAAGACAAAGGCGCCCTTTGACCTGGCGAGTTTGATCGCCGCCAGGGTATCCGCCGTCTCGCCCGACTGGGAGATGGCGATCAGCACATCCTTTTCCGTAATTACCGGGTTGCGGTACCTGAATTCGGATGCGTATTCAACCTCTACCGGGATGCGCGCCAGGTCCTCAAAAATATATTCGGCTACAAGGCCCGCGTGCCAGGAAGTCCCGCAGGCGGCAATAATGATCCTGTCGGCATTGAGGAAACGCTCCAGGTTTTCATGGATTCCGGACATTTTAATCAGGCCCTGATCGGCCAGTAAACGACCGCGGAAGGTGTCCTTGATCGCCCTGGGTTGCTCATAGATTTCCTTGAGCATAAAATGGTCATAACCATTTTTCTCTATTTCCTCTAGGTTCAATTGCAATTCCTGGATCATCGGATAGGCAACGGCATCGTCCTTGATCTTCCTGAGGCGGATCTCTTTTCCAAGCCTCACGATAGCCATTTCCCCATCCTCCAGGTACACGGACTTGTTGGTGAATTCAATAAAAGGAGAGGCATCGGAAGCGATGAAAAACTCATCCTCTCCAACGCCTATAGCCAGGGGGCTGCCGAGTCTGGCAACCGCAATTTCATCGGGTTTGTTTCGGTCGAAAACAGCAATGGCATAAGCTCCAACTACCTGGTTCAGCGCAATCTGAACAGCCTTGCCCAATTTCACCTTTTCCTTTTTCTTGACTTCCTCAATAAGGTTCACTAAAACCTCTGTGTCGGTTTCCGAATGAAACACATACCCCCGTTTGATTAACTCTTTGCGGATAGCATCGTAATTTTCAATGATCCCGTTGTGGATAATGACAAGGTCCCCGGAATTCGAGTAGTGCGGGTGGGAATTCACATCATTTGGGACCCCGTGGGTAGCCCAGCGGGTATGGCCAATCCCGATGTTTCCTGAAAGGGAGATTTCACTTTGGGCCTTCCCGTTGAGGTCCTCCACCTTTCCTTTGGTCTTGGACAGGTTTATCTTCGTCCCGTCAAAGAGGGCAACGCCCGCGCTGTCGTATCCCCTGTATTCAAGGCGTTGCAATCCTTTCATAATGATGGGGTACGCGTCCCGGTGTCCAATATATCCGACTATTCCGCACATGGTATTTGGGTGATTTGAGGCTCTAAAAGTAGGTTAAAGCCCATTTGAGAGATAAAATTTTGGATGAATGGTGTATTTTACTACATGATCGGTGAGTTACGGATCGATTTCTGTGTAGTAAATCTCCAGGCGAAGCCGGTTGGGATCGGCCTCATCCACATTACTGCCATAGAGTACAGTACCCAGGGGCGAGATTCCACCGCCTACCGGGAGTTCTTTTTCCGTATTGTCCGGAAGTAACACATCGGAAAGACCCGCGACTCGGATGTCCGCCGTAAAGGTCAGTCCCAGGGTGGCATTGGCGGAGTCCCTTAAAATGATGTTATTGATGTGTTCTGTAATCCGGACCTTATATTTCACGCCTTTACCCCCGGATCGCTCCAGCAGGCCGCCGTAATTCAGGAAGACCCCAAAAGGTGAATCTTCGAAATTCGTTTCCGTCCGTAAATTGTAAAGGGGTTGATTTGTTTCTGCATTGAAGAGGTTAAGCCGGGGGGGTTCTTCGGTAACCCCTGCAGCATCCAGGCGTTCCCGGTCCACATAGAAAACCAGGTTGGCCTCGTTGATTACCCAGTTTTTCTCCCGTATTTCACTGATGGCTTCTCCTCCCCCGAGCAGGTCGAAGAGTTCTATTTCTGCATAGGTGCCTGCGCCTCCTTTGAGGTAGATCCGCGAGACATTGTCTTCGGGTCTGTTTTCACCAGTGGTAAAGGTTTCCGAGATTTCTCCCGGATAGGCTTCGCTCTGAAGGGAATTGACAGCATTTCCCTGAATCAACTGGTTCCCCCCACCGGACAACAGGCGGAGCTCCTGTGTAGCTTCAACCTTATTGACATCCTCTCCTTCAAAGGCATCATAGACGTATTCTACATTCAATCGGGCCCTTGTAAGATCAAAAAGGATCATGACATCATCGTCAATGGGGGTCAGGGACAGGTGCAATCCTCTTATAAAGTCCTTGAAATTCGCATCGCTAAGGAGTTCCGGATCGCCTTCCTTATCGAGTAAATTGGTCTGGAAAAATTCGGGGTCCAGGGCAACACGGATACCGGGTTGTATTCTTTCGACCACCAAAAGGGATTCGTCCTCTTCCGTCTCGGGATCGTCTTCATCAAAGATCAGGATCTCCTCATCGGAAATCTCAAGGATTCCCTCGTAAAGCTCATCTGCGTAAAATTCCGGACCGAAACTTTGGTTGGAATAATAGGGTTCCTCCTGCTGAAAACCGGAGTCGGGATTCAGGTCCCTTAAAAAATAAGTGGAACGCGTTACCTCAAAGTTGAATTGGGCATCCCGGTTGCCATAAATACTGTCCAGCTCCCTGCGCTGTGGAAAAATATTCAGTGGCGTTACTTCATCTTCAGCATCGCCGATCCCATCCCCATCGGTGTCCGGGTTAAGCGGGTCTGTACCCCTCGACTGTTCTTCCAGGTCCGTAAGCCCATCCCCGTCTGAATCACTGTTCGGATCCTCGGGATCTGCATCCAGAGAATTCACTACACCATCCAGATCGTTGTCTGAATTTTGATTCAGGAAATAGGGAAGGTAGAGAATCACTTCCCTGATGGTTTCGTTCTCGTCTGGAATATTCGGATCCGTTTCCTCCCTCAATTGGGTGTAGCGTCCGAAAAACTGCACTCCCGAAGTGGAGACCAGGGACAGCTGTGACGTAATTCTGCCCTCTGTACGACCGTAAATCGGATCGGAAAACACCCCCAGCTGATAGACGGGGAGCTGGTTGGTGGGGACAGCGGCAATGTTCCGGTTAAAGGCATACACATCGTAAACCGCCTTGCCGCTGGCGAAAGGTTCCTCACCAACAAGGCTATCTCCAATGGTCACAAGTTCTTCTTCACAAGATCCTGTCAAAAAAATAAAGCCGATACCCGTCGCCAGGGAAAACAAAAGTCGCTTCATGAAACTCATTCCTCTTTTAGGACCTCGGCCTGATAAAAATTGGCGTAGGCCTCTTCAAATTCCTGAAGGGGTACAAAAGGGAGTACCGGTTTATCAGCCCCGGTAACGTACTCCTGTAATTCTTCGGGAATGTCCTCGGCGGCTAAAATAAGGGCGTCCGAATAATCCACGGCTATTTTTAACAAATTATTGTAGGTGGGAGGGGTCAGCTTTTCAATGCGGTCGCCGGGGATCTGATCAAAGGAAATCTTATCTCCCATGTCTGCGCTCAGGCTGCCTTCAAAGCCCTGTCCGTAAATGGAAGTGACAATCTTACTGTCGGCAAAAAGCGGTTCGTCCGCATAGTACTCCCGCAGGTAGAGCGGCAGCAGGGAAGCCATCCATCCGTGGATATGAATGATGTCCGGGGACCAGTTAAGCTTTTTAACGGTTTCAACCACGCCTTTGGCAAAGAAGATGGCCCGCTCATCGTTATCGGGGAAAAGGTCGCCGTTTTCATCTGTAAAGGTCGCCTTGCGCTTGAAGTACTCCTCGTTGTCTATAAAGTAGACCTGAATCCGTTCCCGCGGAATGGAGGCCACCTTGATTATTAGCGGCATGTCCATGTCATTGATGACCAGGTTCATCCCGGAGAGGCGTATCACTTCGTGCAACTGGTGCCTCCGTTCGTTGATATTTCCGTATCGAGGCATAAAAATCCGGATCTGCCCTCCTTTGCTATTGACCATTCGCGGGGCCTCGTAGGACATTTTTGACACAATATTTTCAGGCAGGTAGGGAACTAATTCAGAAGATACGAACAATACCTTTTTACCATTCATAGAGGAGCGTTTTTGTCTATAGCCGAAACGTAGCTGCAAAATTACAAAATTTATGCAGAATAGCCGTAATTATAGTAAGTTTGCTGCCCGTTAGAAAAGGGTATGAATGTTCTGACCACCAAAGAAGAAGTCTTACAATTTCGCAGCGACTTGAAGGAGCATGGGGCCGATCTTGGCCTCGTCCCAACCATGGGTGCCCTGCATGAGGGGCACCTGGAATTGGTGCGGCGCGCCTGTGCGGAAAACGCTGTGGTTCTGGTCAGTGTGTTTGTGAACCCCACCCAGTTCAACAACCCCGATGACCTTGAGAACTATCCCAGGTCCCTTGACGAAGACCTTGTTAAACTAAAAACCCTTCCCTGCGATATTCATGTCTTTGCACCGGGGGTCTCTGAGATGTATGGCTCACAGATCAGTGCCAGGCATTATGATTTCAAAGGAATGGATAAGGTCATGGAAGGGGCATTCCGCCCGGGTCATTTTGACGGGGTGGGGACCATTGTGGAAGCCCTGCTGGATTTGATCCAGCCCCAACGCGCGTATTTCGGGGAGAAGGATTTCCAGCAACTGCAAATCATACGTCAGCTTGCGGATCAGCAAAAGATCCCCGTTGATATCATCCCCTGCCCGATCGTTCGCGAACCGGACGGGCTGGCCATGAGTTCGCGAAACCGCTTACTGCCAAAACGTCTTAGAAAGCAAGCCGGATTCATCTATCAGACCCTTCAAAACGGCAAAACTCTTTTTGGCACGAAAAGTGCTTCGAAAGTAAAGGAATTTATTCGGGAGGCTTTTGAGGAGCACCCCGATTTTAAGCTGGAATACATCGAAATAGCAGACTCGGAAACCCTTCAACCGGTAAACCGAAAACAGAATAAGAAAAAGTACAGGGCCTTTATTGCGGCCTACCTCGGCGAGGTCCGCCTGATCGACAATATCGCCCTCAATTAAGTATCTTTGCCCCATGAAAATTGAAGTTGTCAAGTCTAAAATTCACCGTGTGAAAGTCACTGGTGCCGACCTGAATTACATCGGCAGTATCACCATTGATGAGGACCTGATGGATGCCGCCAATATTATCCGTGGAGAAAAGGTTCAGATAGTGAACAACAACAACGGAGAGCGGCTTGAAACCTATGCCATCCCGGGACCCAGAGGGAGTGGGGAACTCACTCTCAACGGTGCTGCAGCCAGGAAGGTTGCAGTGGGAGATGTGCTTATTCTGATCACCTATGCATGGATGGAGGTAGAAGAGGCCCGGAACTTTAATCCGGCTCTCGTATTTCCCAACGAAGAGACCAATCAGCTCAATTGATTTTGAAGGCCGCCACCAAAAAAACGCTTAAAATTGTTCTCCCCATTGCCCTGGGTGTTTTTTTGATCGGTTATTCCTTCTACATCACTTCCCCGGAAGACCGGGCGCAAATCTTTAAGTACATCCGTGAGGCAGACCTTTTCTGGGTCCTGCTTTCCGTACTTATCGGGATTCTCAGCCACTTTTCGAGGGCGATCCGCTGGAATTACCTGCTGGAGCCCCTTGGATACAAACCGAAATTGCGGAACAACCTGCTGATGATCCTGATGGCCTATTTTGCCAATCTGGGCATTCCCCGCTCTGGCGAAGTTCTTCGGGCCACGGCCCTGGCTACCTATGAAGGAGTTCCTTTCCAGAAGGGATTTGGGACGATCGTGACCGAACGGGTCGTCGACGTGATCATGCTCCTGTTGATAATCCTGGTTGCGCTTTTGTCACAGACCGCCATCATCGCCAACTACCTTTCGGAAAACGGATTCGGCCTGGGAGGTACTATCCTTCTTGCGATGGCAGGAGTCGGAGGGCTCTTTGCCATGCTGGCCCTCCTCAGGAGGTCTTCCCATCCCGTGGCCCTGAAATTGAGGGGGTTCTTAAAAGGGTTGCTGGACGGGGTCCTCAGCATCTTCCACATGAAGCAGAAATGGGCATTCCTGGGCCATACCCTGCTAATCTGGGCTTGTTACATCGGCATGTTCTGGGTGATCAAGTACACCGTGCCGGAGACCATCTCCCTGAATTTCGGTCAGCTCCTGGTCGGTTTTGTGGCAGCCATAACAGAGTGCGGCCCCCTTCTTTTTTAC
>CBDUBB010000153.1:0-6114 GCA_965365265.1 uncultured Flavobacteriaceae bacterium | reverse complement strand
TTTTCTTCAATCTCACATTCATACCCGCGTTTCCCTGCAATCCTCCGGTGTGTATAGCCAGAATCCGGCTGCCTTCGGGAAGGTGTTTTTGTCGAATCCCCTCTAGGATACCGAACATCATTTTGCCCGTGTAGACCGGATCCAACGCCACCCCGGTAGCTTCTTTGAACTCGTTGATGAATTCGATTAGTTCCCTGCTTACCTTACCGTATCCCCCGAAATCGAAACCGTGGAGGAGCCGCCAGTGATCTCCGGGGATCCAGGAGCGCAATTCCGATTCCAGCCCCCGGGCCCTGATCGCAGGGTACCCGAGTACCTGCTGTCCTGGGGCCGTTGAACGTGCCAACCCGGCCAGGGTGCCACCCGTACCCACCGGACAGCAGACATGGGTGTAATCCCGATCCCCTTCTGTGAGGATCTCCTCACAGCCCCGGATGGCTCTCTCATTCGTTCCCCCTTCCGGGAGGATGAAAACAGGGCCGTATTGCTGTTGAAGGGATTCCAGGAAGGGGAGTTCTGATTTTTTCCGGTATAGCTCCCTGGAAATGAACACGAGCTGCATCCCGTTAGCACGCGCAAAGGCCAGGGTCGGATTCAGGGGCTTTTCCCTTAGCTCCTCCCCCCTGACCAATCCAATGGTCCTGAAATTGTATTGCCGACCGGCTGCCGCCGTGGCGTGGAGGTGGTTTGAAAAAGCACCCCCAAAGGTCAGCAGGGTTTGATGCCCCATTTCGCGGGCATGTTCGAGATTGTATTTTAATTTTCGGAATTTATTGCCGGATAGCAGGGGGAAAAGCAAATCCTCCCTTTTCATAGTGAGGGTTACCCCATGACGCTTCAGGAGTGGGAGATCAATGGCCTGCCTCACCGCTTCCATCTAGCAAATTACATGTTTTGAAACCAGGTATTTGAGAAACTGAAAAGGTCTGCGCTCTTCGAGGTAGCGGAGGTTCTGCTGCTGGAGATAGGCCTCCCGCTCGAAGCTGATATTTCGATATCCCTTATAAAAGCTCCTGTACCAGGCGCTTTTCAGCACCCACTCCAAGAGGTAGAGAAGATAGAAAAACACCAAAAGTAATTCGGCCTGTTGCCTGAGGTGAATGCGTTCGTGGTTAATCAGCGTCCTGTCCTGCCTGAGGGAAGCATTGCGGAGGATAATAAAAGGCCAGAGACAGAGTCCCACATAATTCCGATAGAAAAAATGCCTGATTACGATAATCATCCCGGGTTAAAAGGTCTTTTTACAAATATATTGTTTAATCTCCTGATTTTTCGGCCAGTAGTTCAATCCGGCACACCAACGGACCAGCTATGCTCTGTTTATACATCCGCATTTTAACCCCCGTTGCGTATTTTTGAGGCAGAAATGCCGGAAAGCTGAACCCTCTTATGAATAAGCGAATACCTCTGGAAGAAGGAGATTACTACTGGAGTACCGAAGGCTATCGGGTTTTTACGGCCCAGTACCTTCTAAAAAGGGGGTATTGCTGCGAGAGTGGCTGCAGGCATTGTCCTTACGGCTACAACCCCAAAACACAAAGGCGCGATTCTTAGTGCTTTCGGCATAGAATTTGTGGTATTTTTAAGCAAAATTGCTCATTTAAAACTACCGATATGAAAGCGATCCTGCGGCTTATGTTCATCCTCGCCCCCCTGGGGCTTTTATTGATGGGATGTTCCACAGTAAGCGTTCTGACCGACTACGACCGAACCGCCAATTTCACAGAATACAAAACCTATGCCTTTTACAAGACCGGCATTGACCGCGCCCAGATTTCCGACCTCGACAAAAGGCGGATCCTCAGGGCCATCGAGACCGAGATGAACGCCAAGGGGTTCGTCAAATCAAGTGAGCCGGATCTTCTTGTAAGTATCTTTACCACCGAGCGGGAACGCGTGGACGTCTACAACAACTACGGCTGGGGCTGGGGTTATGGCTGGGGCTGGGGCTGGAACCCGTACGTCTGGGGTGGACCCGGATACTGGGGGCCCACCGTGAGCACCTCAACCGAAGGGGCTCTGTACATCGACCTGATCGATAAAAAGAAAAAAGAACTGGTCTGGCAGGGCCGGGGCAAGGGGACCCTGGGCAGCACGAGCAACGTCAGCAAAAAGGAAAAACGGATCCGAGAATTCGTCTCTAAAATCCTACAGGCCTACCCGCCAGAGCTCAAGGAGGAAAAATAACCTTATTGTAAGCGTACCTGTATTCTGCAGGGATTGCTTGCTTTCGGGGATTTCTGAAGCTGAATTCGTATCTTTAGGACTGCATAGAAAACAATGGCATGAGCTACGAAAGCAATCCCATCCTGGATCGTTTGCCCAAACATCTCAGGCAGTACATCAAACCCCAGAATTACGAGGATTATTCCCCCATAAACCAGGCGGTATGGCGCTATGTCATGCGCAAAAATGTGGATTACCTCAGCAAGGTAGCCCATGAATCATACCTGAGCGGTCTGAAGAAAACAGGGATTTCCATCGAACATATCCCCAACATGTATGGGATGAACCGCATCCTCAAGGAAATCGGCTGGGCTGCGGTGGCCGTGGATGGTTTTATACCCCCCGCTGCGTTTATGGAATTCCAGGCGTACAACGTCCTGGTCATCGCCTCGGACATCCGCCAGCTGGACCATATTGAATACACCCCCGCCCCGGATATCATACACGAAGGGGCCGGTCATGCCCCCATTATCGCGAATCCGGAATATGCAGAATACCTGAGGAGGTTCGGGGAAATCGGATGCAAGGCCATTTCCAGCGCCAAGGACTACGAGCTCTATGAGGCAGTAAGGCACCTTTCCATCATCAAGGAAGCCCCTGGAACCGGTCAGGAGGAGATTGAGGAGGCAGAGAAAAAAATCGAAGTCCTTCAGGAAAACATGGGCTCTCCCAGCGAGATGGCCCTGATCCGGAACCTTCACTGGTGGACCGTGGAATACGGCCTGATCGGCAGCGTGGACCATCCGAAAATCTATGGAGCAGGCCTTCTTTCTTCCATTGGGGAAAGCACCTGGTGCATGACGGACAAGGTGGCCAAAATACCCTACTCCATTGAAGCGGCTCATACCTCCTTTGATATTACCAAACCCCAGCCCCAGCTGTTTGTGACTCCTGATTTTGCCTTTCTGAGCCAGGTCCTGGAGGAATTTGCAAATACCATGGCCCTGCGCAAAGGAGGGCTTGACGGCCTTGAAAAACTGATCGAGTCCCAGGCGCTGGGTACAGTGGAACTCAGCACTGGCCTGCAGATTTCAGGAACCTTTACAAGGGCCATTGCCCATGACAGAAAACCCGTTTACCTTCAGACCAAAGGGCCCACTGCCCTTTCCTACCGTGAAAAAGAACTGATCGGCCACAGCAGGGCCCACCATCGGGATGGTTTTGGGTCCCCCGTCGGAAAACTGAAGGGAATCAACCTGGCCATTGAGGATATGAGCCCCAGGGATTTAAAGGCCTACAATATTTACGAAGGGGAACAGGTAAGCCTTGAATTCGTAGGGGGGATTACCGTCAGGGGTGAGATCATCACCGGAACCCGGAACCTGAGAGGGGAAATCATCCTGATTACCTTCCGGAACTGTACAGTTACTCACGGGGATGAACTCCTGTTCCAGCCAGACTGGGGCCTTTACCACATGGCCGTAGGTCAGGAGATCGTTTCAGCCTTCAATGGGCCGGCCGATTTGGGAAGCTTTGACCTGACCAGCCATGTTCCCGGCGAACAGACCATCAGGGTGGAAAAAGATGATACGCGACAGCAACTGGAACGGCTTTACGGGCAGATCCGGGAGTTCAGGGAAGGCACCAATACGACGATTTCCCGGAATAAGGTATTCAGGGAAGTGAAATCAAACCACCCGAAAGACTGGCTGCTCTCCGTGGAACTCTACGAACTGGCCGTGGCTGGGCATGACGACGCCTTTGCCCGGGAAATCCTGGTCCATCTCGAGAAAGTCAAGCAGGACCGGCCCGAAGTGGGTCATTTGATAGACGACGGAATCGCCCTGGCAGCCGAAAAGAAGGTTACTTCCTGAATCGGGCCCGGTTGGCTTCATTGTCCACGAGCTGAACGACAGGGGCTTTTTTGAGGGGGAAATAGGCCACGGGCACTTGTTTCCCACCTCGTTCCAGCACCAATTCCACCGGCTTTTGGGTATTCCCAAGGTAAACGCTCCTGGAAACCACCCGGTCCCCTTCCCGGACCCCTGCACGGAATGCCTCGGAGGCCGGGTCCACCTCCTCTATTTTGGCAAACCCGGGGCTGTATTCAAAGCCAAGGTCAAACAGGTCTGCCCCTTCCTGAACGTCAAAACCGAGCTGCTGGAAAAGTTCCTTCAGGGGGAGGGGGTCCCCATCTACGATATGTCGGTTAAAGAAGGGGGTCAGGTCTTCCGGCAGGTAGGCATTGGCT
The DNA here is from genome assembly GCA_965365265.1 of uncultured Flavobacteriaceae bacterium. Lineage (GTDB taxonomy): Bacteria > Bacteroidota > Bacteroidia > Flavobacteriales > Flavobacteriaceae > Robiginitalea. The sequence continues at coordinate 1,697 of CBDUBB010000153.1, read as the reverse complement.
GTTTTGAGGAAATGGGCGTGCGATAATTTCTGCCCTGTATCCCGGGAGGCCTGCAAAAGGTCCCGCATGATATCGTCCAGGCTTCGCTCCCCCTCACTGACCGCCTGTAATTGCAAATCCAGATAACAGGCAAAAAGCATCCCCCTCCGGTAGGGGAGTTTTCCGTACTCCGGGTTTTTCCAGAAGTTATCATAATTGATCTCACTGTTCGGGGCGTCTTTGATGGAAGACGTTTCAAGCAAACGTAGGGTTTCGTTAAGGTTTCTGATAAAAAATCCCCAGTCCTCTCCGTCAATCCCATAAGTTGCGATGTTTTTGGCCGTATAGTATTCTGTGAAACCCTCACTGAACCAGTACTGGGCCTCCTCTTCCTCATTTTCAATTGTATGCCCGATCCAGTTGTGCATCAGTTCATGGTTGAAAAGATAGACCAGTTGCCCGATCTCGGTCTCCCCGTTGTTTGAGATGGAGGTAGCAAAGGAATTCGTCAGCCCGGTTCCCTGGAAACTGCTGCCCTTCTCCTGAGGATAGGGCCTCATGGTTACGGTGAAGTACGACTGGCTGTGGTCCTCCCAGAAGTCGCGCTGGGCCCGAACCGTTTCTCCGAGGAGCTCCATGACCTGATCGTCCTCAAAAGGAATCCAGTCGCCACGAACGGCCAGGTGCAACTGATTTCCCTGAATCCGGTCGGTATAGACCCTGAAATCACCCCCCACAAAGATGGCGCTGTGGAACTCATCCAAAGGCATTACCCCAAGGTCCTGCCGGCGCTGACGGCTCCCAAAACTGTTATGGATTACCTCCTCCGGGTCCCAGCCGGTCCAGTTCAGGCTAATTTCCGCCTCCGGGGCCTCCCCTTCCTGGTAATGGCCCGGCAGGGCGAAAAGGTTATGGGAAAAGACGTGGAAGTAGGAAGAATCAACAATCGGACGGTAGGTGTCCTGGGAATCCTTCGGCCCGGGGATGTCCTGTACTATTTTATAGGAAAGCGTTATTGGCCCGGACCCGTCTGGGTGTGCGATGCGGATCCGGCTGCTATCGGGTTCCAGTACCAATGCCCCAGACCCCCCGACCAAGCGAACTTCACGGAGGGAATTAAAAAGTCCGGTTTGCCCCCAGGCTTCGTCCTCATAGTGCACATAGGTAACTTCCCCCCTATTAGGCGAGAAGTGCATGCGGACTTCCAGGGCGGGCAGGGAATCCACCATGCTTTTTACGATTTCATATTCCAACTGGCGCGGAGTCTCCTTCTGGCAGGCAAGGTGCAACAGCAGTCCTGCCGCCAGCAGTGCGGTGGTGAATCGGGTCCGGAGGTAGTGCATAGAAAATGGTTTACCCATTATAGACGAGGCAACCCCCAAATTGTTTCAATTGGATCCCGGGTCCCCAAAATCCATATGGGGGAACCGGGCTTGGAGCTTATGGATTTCTGTCTGCAGGGACTCCCTGAATTTTTGGTATTGAGGGGTCATCCCGTGCAAGGGTCGATGCGCCAGTCCTTTCCTGATCTTTGCCACCTCATCCATCACGGCCCTGGCTTCCGGATCAATCCAGGCCTGATCAAAACGCTCCCAGACATAATCCACGGCGGCACCGCTCGGATGTATCAGGTCCTGGTCATAAAACCGGTAGTCCCTGAGTTCGTCCATAAAAAGTTCATAGGAAGGAAAATATTCAGCCACTCCTTTTTGCACCAG
>CBDUBB010000152.1:0-6114 GCA_965365265.1 uncultured Flavobacteriaceae bacterium | reverse complement strand
CCCCTACCGCTACCGGGAACCGTAGCCGGATCGATGCCTTTTTCGTCAAGGATCTTACGGGCAGCCGGAGAAGCTGCCCCAGCTGCATAAGACGACGCCTCTTCCGGTTGCTTCTCTGTAGTTACTTTTTCAGTCTTTTTGGGCGCCTCTGCTGCCTTCTCCTCTTTTTTCGAATCTTCCATGCCGCCTTCCTCCGGCTTTTCAGCATCTGTATCGATCAGGCATACTACCTCCCCGACAGCAACGGCGTCGCCTTCCTCGGCCTTCAGGGTGATTACCCCACTTGCCTCAGCCGGGAGTTCCAGCGTGGCCTTGTCGGAGTCCACCTCGGCAATGGCCTGGTCCTTTTCGACGTAGTCTCCGTCCTTTACAAGCCACTCTGCAATCTCAACTTCCGTGATGGATTCCCCAGGGGAGGGGACTTTCATTTCTAAAATCATGCACTACTGTATTTAGCGATTTATTCAATGTTTTTAATGAATTCCTCCTTAATGGGGAGGTAATCGGTTTTTAACTCCCCATTGACCAAAATGCGATCAAAGAAAAGCCGGGCTCCGGTAGCTCTATGAATATCCCTGGTATTCTGGAGCTGCAGGTGCAAATGAGGTTCTGTGCTGTTCCCCGAGTTCCCACATTCCCCCAGCAGGTCTCCCTGTGCTACCTGTTGTCCTTTTTGAACGACAACAGAGCCTTCCTTCAGGTGAGCCATCAGGATATATTCCTCTGCAGCCGTTTTAAGCACCAGGGTATTTCCGGTCGTATGAATGGGATTCACCATGCCCGGGATGTTGTCTGGCACCCCATCAATGGCAAGAACAATGGTCCCATCACAGGGGGCAAAAATTGGCTGGCCAAAGGCCAAATAGCTCTCGTTCCTGGAGGAGTCCCCTTTGTAAGACGAACCGGCATCCACTTTTAGAAAATCATAGGCGTATTGCTGGTTTTTATCATTCATATGATAATTCAGGGCCTCGTTTTCTCCGCCCCAGTATACAAACCATTCTCCCTTAAAGGGCAACTTTACCGGTGTGCTATTCCGTTCAAGAATCGGAATCCGGGGCTCTGGATTGTGAGGCCTGAAATACAAACCATCCACAAGACCATCGCCATTCAGGGAAATAGAAATATCCAAAATACCCCGGTCAAAAGTGCTCTTGTACACATGGGCCGATCCGGACACCTGGTTCAATTCCATTTGCTGGATTTTCCCGAAATTCGAGCGTATCTGCTGGGACAGGACCATTTGCGTTTTCTCCATCGGTAATTGTTGCTGCATGACCTTGTCAAACATCACGAAGACATCCCCGTAGTTTTCAAGGTTATAGGCTTGCTGGAAACGCTCTGCCGCCTCCCGGTAACGGGGATCCTCTTTCTGGGCATAGAGCCCGAAAACCATGCAACTCATAAATAAGACAAGTACCCGCGTCATTTGGAGACCTCAACTTTGTTAACAGACTGCGTTTGGTTGTCCTTGGATTTGTCAAACACATAGTCTATGACCTGCTGGTGCCGTATCTTGGAGCGCACTGCACTTCCCGCAGCAGGGGAAGCATAGATTCTTCGTGAGGCTACCCTGAATCTGCTGGCTTCAGGGAAATGCATCAGCAAGTGACTCCAGGCCCCCATGTTCCTGGGTTCTTCCTGGGCCCAGACCAGGTCCTCTGCACCTTTGTATTTTTCCATAAGGGCCCGCATCTGGTCTCCCGGCAGGGGGAATAGCTGTTCTACACGGACCAGGGCCACGTCGTTCCTGTCCTGCTGCTCTTTCACCTCTAGCAGGTCGTAATAAAACTTTCCGGTGCAAAACACCAGGCTCCGCACTTTTGACGGATCCGCGACCGAATCATCGATAACCTCCTGAAAGCTTCCCGTTGCGAGCTCCTCCACCGTGGAAACGCATTTCGGATGCCGCAACAGGCTCTTGGGGGTAAAGACCACCAGTGGCTTGCGGAAGCCGACCAGCATCTGCCTCCTAAGCAAATGATAGAGGTTAGCCGGGGTGCTGCAGTCCGCCACGTACATGTTATCCCGCGCACAGAGTTGCAGATAACGTTCCATCCGTGCGGAGGAATGCTCTGCCCCCTGTCCTTCGTACCCGTGCGGCAGGAGCATCACAAGGCCGTTCTGCAATTTCCACTTGTCCTCGGCCGCAGAAATATACTGATCGATCATGATCTGGGCCCCGTTGCTGAAATCCCCGAACTGGGCTTCCCAAATGGTGAGGGTATTGGGGCTCGCCATGGCATAGCCATAGTCAAAACCGAGCACCCCGTATTCCGAAAGCAGGGAATTGAAGATCTGAAAATTTCCCTGGTCTTCTGAGATATGATTGAGAAGCATCACCTCTTCCTCGCTTTCCTCCACTTTCATGACGGCATGGCGGTGGGAAAAAGTACCCCGTTCCACGTCCTGGCCGGTGATCCGGACTCCATACCCGGCATCCAGAAGCGTCCCGTAGGCAAGGAGTTCCCCCATCGCCCAGTCCAGGCGATCAGTTTCAAAGAACATCTTCTGACGGTCCCCTACCAGGCGTTCCACCTTCCTCAGGAATTTCTTGCCTTCAGGGAGCTTAGTAATGACTTTTGCGATGTGTTCCAGGCGTTCGCGCGGAAAGGTCGTGTCCACTTTTTCCAGCATTTCCCATTCCCTGGCGTTTTCGAACCCGCTCCACTCATCCTGCATGAAGGGTTTGATAATCGTTTTTTCCTCTTTGCGGCTGTCCTCGAGTTTCTCCTCCAGGGTGGCCTTGTACTGCGCCTCAAGGGTTTTAACGTGGTCCCTGGCGATAATTCCTTCGGAAATGAGCCTGGCAGCATAGATGTCCCGCGGATTTTCGTGCTTGGCAATGATCTTGTAGAGCTTGGGTTGGGTGAACCTGGGTTCATCCCCTTCGTTATGTCCGTATTTCCGGTATCCCAGCAAATCCAGGAAAACATCGCTACGGAAGCGCATTCGGTATTCCAGGGCGAACAGGGCCGCATGGACCACGGCCTCCACGTCGTCCGCATTAACGTGGAGTACGGGGGAAAGGGTCACCTTCCCCACATCCGTACAGTAGGTGGAAGTCCTGCCATCCAGGTAGTTGGTGGTAAACCCGATCTGGTTGTTTACAACCATATGGATGGTCCCATCGGTCCGGTAGCCATCCAGGCCTGCCATTTGCACGACCTCGTAAACAACCCCCTGGCCGGCGATAGCGGCATCCCCATGCACCAGGATAGGAAGTACTCTGGAGAAATCCTCCGGAAAATGCGCATCCTGCTTGGCACGCGCAATACCTTCAACCACCGGGCCCACTGCCTCGAGGTGGGACGGGTTTGGAGCGATATTCATATTGATGCGTTCCCCGGAATCAATTTCCCGCTCTGAGGTCCAGCCGAGGTGATACTTCACATCCCCGTCGAAAACCTCCTGCTCATAATCCTTGCCATCAAACTCGCTGAAGATATCCTTTGCCGATTTCCCAAAAATATTGGTAAGGACATTGAGACGCCCCCTGTGAGCCATTCCCATAACAAACTCCCGAACGCCCATCTTGGTCGCTCGTTCCAGGATCACGTCCAGGGCGGGTATCAGGGATTCATTCCCCTCGAGGGAAAACCGTTTCTGGCCCACGTATTTGGTATGGAGGAAGGCCTCAAAAGAAACCGCCTCGTTTAGCTTGAACAGAATGTGTTTCTTTCGATCCGGAGAAAAATCTGGATGGTTCCCATTGACATTCAGCCATTGCTGAATCCATTCAACCCGCTCCGGTTTGCGGATGTACATATACTCAACCCCGATGGCATCACAGTAAATCCGCTGAAGGTGTTCGATGATCTCCCGGAGGGTGGTGGCTCCAATGCCCAGGATCTGCCCTGCATTGAAAACAGTGTTCAGATCCCCTTTGTCCAGTCCGAAATTTTCTATGTCCAGGGTTGGGGAATATTTTCTGCGTTCCCGTACCGGATTGGTTTTCGTGAATAAATGCCCCCTGCTCCGGTAGCCGTCGATCAGCCGTACCACCCGGAATTCCTTCTGCATGGATTCCGGCATGGGCATTGCCTGCCCGTCTTCGCTGTGAACAACGCCCCGGTCCGCATCCACTTCCAGTTCTCCCTGAGCGCTTTCCATCCCAAAATCAAAGCCCTGGAAGAACGCCCTCCAACTGGGTTCCACACTGTCAGGGTGAGCGAGGTACTGATCGTACAGATCTGAAAAAAAAGCGGTGTGAGCCGCATTTAAAAAGGAATACTTATCCATCAAAAGTTTTACTTTGCCACTACAAGTTAAACGGATCAAAAATACAACATTTAAGCCGTATTCCCGTGTATTGGATAGAATTCGTATAAATGGGCAAAATAACTTGAAAGTTGCAATAATCAGGCTTATCTTGTAGATCAGGAAATTGAGTTAAAAACATTCATACAAATGAAAAAGTTACTCCCAATACTTGTTTTTGCAATCACTTTTGGCACATTGAATGCCCAATCTGATGGCGATAAGAACCCTGTCCTTACCGATCGATTTACGGCCCGGGCAGCGTTGTTTATTCCCGACAGGTCGGTGCAGGCGGGTGCAAAAGGTGAAATTTCCCCAGGAGATTCAGAGGACATTGATTTTAGTGAAACCTTTGACCTTGGGGGTAGTGAAAACACACTTAACCTAGATTTTTTATGGAGATTCTCCAAATCCGGGTTCTGGTCTGTACGGGGGCAGTATTTCAGGGTTAGCGCTTCAAAAGAAGCCACTTTGGAAACGGAAATTGAATGGGAGGATGTCACCTACCAGGCGGGGGCCAGGGTCAAAGCAGGGTATGGGCTATCCCTGTACAGGGTTTTCTTTGGGCGCGTCATAAGCACAGGGCAGAAGCATGAATTTGGAGGAGGTCTCGGTATTCACGGACTCAATACCAATGCGTTCATTGAAGGTGAGGCATTTATCGGTGATGCCTCGGCCGGATTTAGAAGAGAAGGGGTGAATGTTTTTCTCCCCTTGCCGAACATTGGAGTATGGTACATCTGGGCACCAACTCAAAAATGGTCGTTCTCAGCTGCAATTGACTGGTTCGGAATAAAAATTGGCGAGTATTCTGGAGGTTTGTGGAATATCAGTCCGGGGGTTGCCTTCCAGGCTTTTAAAAATATAGGCTTCAGCGTGAATTACCATTATTTGAATTATTACGCCAATGTCACCCAGGAAAGTTGGAATGGGAGTTTTGACATGACCTTTAAGGGTCCCTCTTTTGGGGTAACAGCAAACTTCTAGGCTCTGGTTTTTGTATGGTGCAACCTTTGAAAATAAAAACATGAGTCCCTCAAGACTGACATTCCGGCCGGGTTCATTCAGGTGGATGTTCCTCCTGTTTTTTTGCGCTATTTGTGCGGTAAGCTCGGCACAGTCATCTTCCTTCTGGTCACAGGTGCGTTACGGAGGCGGTATCGGACTGTCCTTTGGGCGGGAATCGGTTCAAATTGGCCTCTCTCCGAGTGCCATCTACCAGGTAAACGAGTATACGGCTGTGGGTCTCGGCCTGAACTACACCTATTCGAAAATCTATGACACCAAATTCTCGGCCTTTGGAGGCAGCATCATAGGGTTGGTAAATCCGGTCCCGCCTCTTCAGATATCAGCGGAATTTGAACAGCTTTGGGTAAACCAGAGTTTCGGGCCCATAGACGATTCCTACTGGCTGCCTGCCCTCTTTCTGGGGGTAGGGTATTCAACAGGCCCTGTTACTTTTGGCATCCGGTATGATGTCCTGTACGATTCCGACAAAAGCCTGTATGCGGACCCATGGCTACCCTTTGTAAGGGTCTACTTCTAAGGTTTCTTTTTGTTCCCTAACGGGTACGAAATTCAATCTTCTTCCATTCCCGCTTTAGTAAAAGGAAAGTAACCTGGGTGGCCACCTCCACGGCGTCGGTCGCCTGAACACCTTTGAATTCACGTTCGGGAACATCGGCGGCATACATGAGATTGAGGTACTGATCAAATCGCTCCATCAGCAGGAAATACAAGCTTTCCCGGAGATCCTGAAATATACTGCCGGGATCTGGCTCAGACGGAATACTACCCCGGAGGGGGAAAGAAATATTGGCCCGTTCATAGTCTTTCTGCAACTGGGCGAGCAAC
>CBDUBB010000151.1:0-6139 GCA_965365265.1 uncultured Flavobacteriaceae bacterium | reverse complement strand
AGGATATAGGACCAGAGACCCTTGATCTTCCAGGTCCAGTAGGAGCCCCACGACAGGTAGGCCCACAAGCTGCCCACGATCATGCAGGTCGTAAAAAGAACATAACCCACATAAAGGCTTTCATCCTGAATCCGGGAACGATGGTACATGGTTTCCATGCCCCCCACCACCCCGCCCCGCTCGGTAAGCCGGTCGAATTCATACAGGACGGCCTCTTCCACAAGGTCCGTCAGTTCCTCGATGATAAAGGCCCCCTGCAGGGGGTTTTCGTTTTTGGCCAGGCCGAGTTCCTTGTTGATGATCAGCTGTATGGCCATGGCCCTCCTTACGGATTCCTCCGTGGGTGTGGTGATTGCCTCGTCGTAGGCGTTGGTATGCAGGGAATTACAGTTGTCATAGATTGCGTAGAGCGCCTGAAGCGTTGTGCGGATATCGTTAAAATCAATTTCCTGTGCGTGCAGGCTCCTGCCGGAGGTCTGTATATGGTACTTCAGCATTTGGGCCCTGGGGTCTGCCCCGTATTTCTCCTTCAGCGCCTTGGCCCAGATCCTTCGGGCCACCCGCCCGATGACGGCGTATTCAGGGTCGATTCCATTGGAAAAGAAAAAGGAAAGGTTGGGTCCGAACTGGTTGATATCCATGCCGCGGCTCAGGTAATACTCCACATAGGTAAAGCCGTTGGACAGGGTAAAGGCCAGCTGGGTGATCGGATTGGCACCCGCCTCGGCGATATGGTATCCCGAAATGGATACGGAATAGAAGTTCCGCACCTCGTTCTCGATGAAGTACTCCTGTACATCCCCCATCAGGCGCAAGGCGAACTCGGTAGAAAAGATACAGGTGTTCTGAGCCTGGTCCTCCTTGAGGATGTCGGCCTGTACGGTTCCCCGTACCCGCTTTAAGGTATCCGACTTGATGGTGGCGTATACCTCCTGAGGAAGGACCTGATCCCCGGTAACCCCGAGCAGCATAAGCCCCAGACCGTCATTGCCCTCCGGCAGGTCTCCGAGGTATTCGGGGGCGCTGATGCCTTTGTTTTTAAATATTTCAGCCATTTTGGCCCTCACCTGTTCTTCAAGACCCGCTTCACGGATATATTTCTCACAATTCTGGTCGATGGCGGCGTTGAGAAAAAAGCCCAGCAGCATGGGGGCAGGTCCGTTGATGGTCATGCTCACCGAGGTTTTGGGGTCGGAGAGGTCAAATCCGGAATAGAGTTTCTTGGCATCATCCAGGCAACAGATGGAAACCCCGGCATTGCCGATCTTCCCGTAGATATCCGGGCGGTGGCCCGGATCGTGACCGTACAGGGTAACCGAATCGAAGGCAGTGGAAAGGCGCTTGGCCGGCATCTCCAGGCTAAGGTAGTGGAACCGTCGGTTGGTCCGTTCCGGCCCTCCTTCCCCGGCGAACATTCGGGTGGGGTCCTCCCCTTTTCGCTTGAAGGGGTACAGCCCGGCGGTGTATGGAAAAGACCCCGGTACATTTTCCTGCAGGCTCCACTTGAGGATTTCCCCCCAGCTACGGTAACGCGGCAGTACTACCCTGGGGATCTTCAGGTGGGAAAGGGATTCGGTATGGGTTTCGACAGCTACTTCTTTCCCACGCACGATATAGGTATAGATCGGGTCCCGGTAGCGCTGCTTCAAAGCAGGCCACTTGAGCAGAAGGTCCCAGTTATGCGGATTCAGGTTTTTATGCTCCTTCTCAAACCGGTCGATTAGTCCGTCGAGCAACTGCCTGCTGTCACCGTCCAGCTCCGTACTGAGGAATTCCTCCCTCATAAGCCCCCTGGGTCCCAGGCCGGTGCCCTGCCCGTCCATGGGTACTCCAGAAAGGGTACATATGGTCAGGTAGAGCCCATACAACCGCTCTGCCACTTCCACCTGCTGTTGTACGCGGCTATCATAAGCCCGGTTGTTTTCGGCTATTTCTGAAAGGTATCGGGTGCGGGCGGGCGGGATGATGAAGATCTTTTCAGGCTCCTCCCCGGTTTCCGCGCCCTGTTCCAGGGCCCATTCCAGCCCCCGCTCCCCAAGCTCCTGCATTACGGCCCTGTAGAGCCGGTTCATGCCCGGGTCGTTGAACTGGGAGGCAATCGTTCCGTAAACCGGGAGGTCTTCCGGACTGGCTTCCCACAGGCCATGGTTGCGCTGGTATTGTTTCTTGACATCCCGGAGCGCATCTGCCGCCCCGCGCTTGTCGAATTTATTGATCGCCACCAGGTCCGCAAAATCCAGCATATCGATCTTCTCCAGCTGGGTCGCGGCCCCGAATTCAGGCGTCATTACATAGAGGGAGAGATCGGAGTGTTCGAGGATCTCGGTATCGGACTGCCCGATCCCGGATGTTTCCAGTATTATCAAGTCAAATCCTGCTGCCTGAAGCACGGAAACCGCCTCCCTGACGTGTTTCGAGAGTGCGAGGTTTGACTGGCGCGTGGCCAGGGAACGCATATAGATATTCGGGTGGTGGATGGCGTTCATCCGGATGCGGTCCCCGAGAAGGGCGCCCCCGGTTTTCCTTTTGGAGGGATCCACCGATATGATTCCCAGCGTTTTCTCCGGGAACTGGTTCAAAAACCTCCGGACCAGTTCATCCACCAGGCTGCTTTTTCCGGCTCCGCCCGTTCCTGTAATTCCCAGAACAGGTGCTACCTGATCCCTTTTTGGAAAGGATTTTTGCAAGCCCTGGTAGTCCTCGGGCCGGTTTTCCGCCAGGCTGATCAGGCGCGCCAGGGTGGGTACGTCCTTTACAGCTAAAAGTTCATCAAGCGGCTTTCCTTCAGGAAGGGACAGATCTGCCACAGCGTAGTCCGCCCTGGAAACCAGGTCATTGATCATGCCCTGCAAGCCCATTTCCCGTCCGTCATCCGGGGAATACAGCCGGGTAATCCCGTAATCCATGAGCGCCTCGATCTCCTTGGGCAGGATTACCCCTCCCCCGCCTCCGAAAATCCGAATATGCCCTGCCCCTTTTTCCTGCAACAGGTCGTACATATAGCGGAAGTATTCATTATGTCCTCCCTGGTAGGAGGTCATGGCTATGGCGTTGGCATCCTCCTGGATGGCACAGTCCACCACCTCTGCCACAGAGCGGTCGTGGCCCAGGTGGATCACTTCCACCCCAGTCGTTTGAATAATCCTTCTCATGATATTGATGGCGGCGTCATGCCCGTCAAACAGGGATGCTGCCGTAACAATGCGGACTTTGTGGGTGGGTTTATAGGGGGGCTGGGCTTTCATAGATACGATGCATTAAAAAAGGACTGCAAGTTACCGAAAATGGAAAAAATGTCCATTCCTGTTCCGAATTTTATAACGAAAAGTTCCTCTTCCCGTCCGGAATTTGGAATCTGGCAAAAATACTCCAGAAAGAACAAACCAAACACCAAAATGTCTGTCATCGCATTTTGTCAGAAAACACCCGGGACTCATGGGGATTTTTCGAAAAATTACATACTAAACAATTGAAATGTAGCGTTATAAATCTAAAGGGCACAAAAGTATAATGCGGTCCTAACTTTTTGGCAACCTGAAAAGCCCGCATATAACAGAAATTTGCATCAGATTATTTGAGTTAGTATTTTTTGAGTTAGTTAGTTCAGACCCCGCTGGCAGGCGGGGGTTTTTATGGGGATTACGGCCCTGTTTTCCTGTAGTATCCATCGAAGAGTACCTGAGCCACAGCCCCGTCCTTCAGCACTTCCCAGAGTTGGCGAACCCTCCCGTCTTCCTGTAAGGTCCAGGTAATACGGTTGATCACCAGGGCACCTTCCGGACCGGGGGCAGGTTCCGACGACAGCACCATGGCATCTCCCTGCAGCCCGCCTTTCAGTTTCAAAACACTGCCACTGTTATCCACCCAGAGCTGTTCCCATTGCCCCAGCCCCCGGTTGTAATAGGTAAAGCTCGTCCCTGTAAATCCCTGACGGGCACTCTTCCAATGTTCCTGCAGCACACAGCCATCCTGGATTTTCTCAATGAGATTGACGCCTGCCGGGCTCCCGTCCGCCAGGGTTACCTCCCAATCCCCTATCCAGAAATCAAAACTCCGGTACTCCTGGGAGCAACAGGGGCAGTCCGACGTCTCCTGGGCCCTGATCACAGGCATGGCCATCAGGATTAAAATAGCAGTAGATAAGAATATCCTCATGCGAAAACAGTTAATTAAAGGTAGGGAAAGGATTCGATTATGACCACTTTAGAGGGGCAATTTTGGGGTTTTCCCAAAATGCAGAATTGGCAAAAAAGGCGGCCAAATTCCGCCCGGCATTTAAAGAAAAGGTTAACTTTTAGACAAAAAACCTGATTTATAGACAAATACACCACTTGTTGGACATCCAAACCCCCGATTTCAGCGTAAATTTGTTATAAACCCAATTCACCATGGAAAAACAATATTGCAAAGTTGGCGCCAGCCATCCTCTCGTTTCTGAAGCACGGGGGTTGGATTTACTTGAAAACCTCTTACGTCATTTCAACAGGAAGGCCGCAGAAGCCTCGCAATCCGGGTCTGCCCTCAAGGAATTTTTTGAGCGGAAGGCACAGAAAATCCAGAAAGCCTTACAATAAATCCTTTACGGAAAGTTGCTGCGAAGTATTGCAGCCATTTGCTGGTGCAGTTCCTCCGCCTTTCCGCCTGCCGCTTCGGCAAAGTCAGACTCCCTTGAGGCATAGATAATCCCACGTGATGAATTGACCAGCAAGCCTACCTGGTGGTTCAAACCGTAGTTACAAACCTCTTCGAGGCTTCCTCCCTGTGCTCCCACGCCCGGGATCAGGAGGAATCGATCAGGTATAATTTCCCGTATTTTTTCCAAAAAAGATGCCTTGGTAGCCCCAACGACATACATCAGCCTGTCGGCGTTGGCATAGGTCGTGCTTTTGCGCAGTACTTCAAGGTAAAGCGCTTCATCAGGGCTCGGCAGGGTCTGAAAATCAAACGCCCCCTGATTGGAGGTCAGGGCGAGGAGGATTACGTGTTTATCGGGATAGGCCAGGAACGGTTCCACAGAATCCCTGCCCATATAGGGGGCAACGGTTATCGAATCAAAATCCATCCCCTGGAAAAATGCCCTGGCGTACCGGTCTGAGGTATTCCCGATATCGCCCCGTTTGGCATCTGCAATGGTAAAGTGGTTCGGGTAGTGCTCCTTCAGGTACTGTATGGTGCGTTCAAGGGCTGCCCAGCCTTTGCTACCATAGGCTTCATAGAAGGCCGTATTGGGCTTGTACGCCACGCAATGGGCATGGGTGGCATCTATGATGGCTTTGTTAAAGGCAAATATCGGGTCCTTTGTTTTTCTGAGGAATTCGGGGATCTTTTCCAGGTCGGTATCCAGTCCGACACATAAAAAACTCTCTTTTTCGCGGATTTGTGCTATGAGTTGCTCGGTAGTCATCTGGAGGTCAGAAAGTCTCGGAAGCTTCCTTAAGTTTTTCAGTATTGTGGACCAGCATAAGCTCATCGATGATCTTTTGCACGTCCCCGTTTATGATGTTCTGCAGGTCGTAGAGGGTGAGGCCAATCCGATGGTCCGTCACCCTGCCCTGGGGGTAGTTATAAGTGCGGATCTTGGCCGACCGGTCCCCGCTGCTCACCTGGGAATTCCGTTTGGCGGCATCCTCTTCCTGTTTCTTGGCGAGCTCCATGTCATACAGGCGGGAGCGCAACACCTTAAAAGCCTTGTCCTTGTTCTTATGCTGGGATTTCTCGTCCTGACACTGCGCCACGATACCTGTGGGAATGTGGGTGAGTCGGACGGCAGAATAAGTGGTATTCACCGACTGACCCCCTGGGCCTGAAGAGCAGAAATAATCGATCCGCACATCCTTGGGGTCGATGTGCACTTCAAAATCCTCGGCTTCCGGCAGCACCATCACGGTGGCGGCGCTGGTATGCACCCGCCCCTGCGTTTCTGTCTGGGGTACGCGTTGCAACCGGTGAACCCCGGCCTCGAATTTGAGCGTTCCGTATACGTCTTCCCCCGAAACCTCGAACTGGATTTCCTTGTACCCCCCGCTGGTTCCCTCGCTGAAATCCAGCAGATGGGTTTTCCAACCTCTGGACTCGCAGTATTTGGTGTACATCCGGTACAGGTCCCCGGCAAAGATGCTGGCCTCGTCTCCCCCCGTGC
>CBDUBB010000150.1:0-6171 GCA_965365265.1 uncultured Flavobacteriaceae bacterium | reverse complement strand
CCAAGAACCGCCCCATCCCGTCAGGGCGTATCTCTGTGCCCCTGGCCCTTACCATTGCCATCCTCCTGACCCTTGCGGGAATTGTACAGCTGTACCTTCTTAATCCCAGGACCGTCCTGTTCGGCACCCTTTCGATATTCCTGTATACCTGCGTATATACGCCGCTGAAGACGGTAACCCCGCTTTCGGTTTTCGCCGGGGCAATCCCCGGGGCGATCCCCTTTATGCTTGGATGGGTGGGGGCGACAGATGATTTCGGAATCGAACCGGGAACGCTGTTCATGATCCAGTTTTTCTGGCAGTTTCCCCACTTCTGGGCCCTGGGCTGGATGCTGGACGAGGACTACCGGCGGGCAGGCTTCAAAATGCTCCCTACCGGGAACAAGGACACGGGAACAGCCGTGCAGATCATTATGTATACCATCTGGATGCTCGTCATATCCATCATACCCGTGTTCGGTTTTACGGGGAGGCTCCATCTTTCGGTCCCGGCCGCCGTCCTGATATTCCTGATGGGCCTGGTAATGCTATGGTTTGCCCTCAGGTTATATGAACTCCGGGATCGCAAATCCGCAAGGAGCCTGATGCTGAGCAGTGTTACCTATATCAGTTTGATCCAAATCGTTTACGTTATCGATAAATTTTTGTCATGACCAAAAACCTTACAGAAGGCACAGTTACAGAGAAGACCGGCAGGGCGAAGAAAATGATGCTCTGGTTTGGGATCGTCAGCCTGCTGATGAGTTTTGCCGGCTGGACCAGCGCCTACATTGTGAGCAGTTCCCGGGAAGACTGGATGCAGGACTACCAAATACCCAAGGCGTTCTGGTTCAGTACCGGGATCATCCTCCTCAGTAGCCTGACCTACTGGCTGGCCAAAAGGGCTGTTTCCCGAAACCAGCAGTCGCGTGGAACCCTTTTGCTGGGGGTTACCCTGCTTTTGGGGGGTGCCTTTATCATATCACAGCTGCAGGGATTTTCGGAAATGATCGGCCTTGGCTATTATTTCACGGGCCCGACCAGCAACATAACCCTGTCCTATATCTTTTTGATTGCGGCCGTGCATATCCTTCACGTGGTAGCTGGCCTGATCTCGCTCCTGGTGGTGTTTTTCAAGCAATCCCGCGGTAAATACGGCCCGGGCCGTATGCTGGGAATGGAGCTGGGGATCACCTTCTGGCATTTTCTGGACGCCCTGTGGATTTACCTGGTTTTGTTTTTCTATTTTACGAGGTAAGGAACAAAGGGTCCAATTTGTCCCGGAATTCTACTTTCGTAACGTTTAAAAAAATGTATTTTTGCTAAAATTCTGAAAACTCGATTCTGAATCTTATGGATACTACAGTAACAACGGGTACTGAAGAGCGGGTCTGGGGAGGTGGAAACCAACCCATGAAGGCCAGTTACGGAAAACTGATGATGTGGTTTTTCATCGTCTCCGATGCCCTTACTTTCTCTGGCTTCCTCGCTTCCTATGGCTTTTCGAGGTTCAAATTCATTGAAACCTGGCCCATTGCCGACGAGGTCTTCACCCACGTTCCCTTCTTCCATGGGAACTACCCGATGTATTACGTGGCATTCATGACCTTCATCCTCATTATGTCTTCCGTTACCATGGTACTGGCGGTAGACGCCGGCCATCGGATGTTAAAGAACAAGGTCATCCTGTACATGTTCCTGACAATTATCGGAGGGGCGATCTTTGTGGGCTCACAGGCCTGGGAATGGGCTACCTTCATACGAGGTGACTACGGGGCGGTCGAAACCCGAGGTGGACGGATCCTTCAGTTTGTCAATGCAGAAACCGGACAACGGGCTGCCCTTTCGGAGTTTGCCGCTGAAATTCCCGGAGACCGGGTTCGGCACGAAGGCAAGAACGGGCTTTGGTATACAAAGGAACCCAGCCTCCCTACCTACACAATTGATGAGGTGGTGGAAGGGCTGCGGGCCAACCCGAACATCCTTATCCGAACCGAACAAATCAACGAGGAAGGGGAAAAAGTACTTCTCACCCGTACAGAAACCCTGGAGAAAATCAAAGATGCCGAGCTGGTGGTGGAAGGTGCCAACCTCATTCGCAATGAATACGGCAGCAGGCTCTTTGCGGACTTTTTCTTCTTTATCACCGGTTTCCACGGCTTCCACGTGTTCTCAGGTGTGGTAATCAATGTCATTATTTTCTTCAACATCATCCTGGGTACCTATGAACGAAGAGGCCACTATGAAATGGTTGAAAAAGTCGGATTGTATTGGCACTTTGTAGACCTGGTGTGGGTATTTGTATTCACCTTCTTTTACCTGGTATAATTTTTAGCACAACACGAAAAACATGGCGCACGAACACAAATTAGAGATTTTCCGGGGGCTGATAAAATTCAGATCCAATACCAGCAAGATCTGGGGAGTACTGATCTTTCTTTCCATTGTTACAGCTGTAGAAGTGGCCCTTGGAATTACCAAGCCTGCTATCCTTACGGGCAATTCCCTGATCGGGATGAAACTGCTCAACTGGATCTTTA
This sequence comes from uncultured Flavobacteriaceae bacterium, assembly GCA_965365265.1. GTDB lineage: Bacteria > Bacteroidota > Bacteroidia > Flavobacteriales > Flavobacteriaceae > Robiginitalea. The sequence continues at coordinate 3,652 of CBDUBB010000150.1, read as the reverse complement.
TACTGCTCACGCTTGTGAAGGCGTACTACATCGCCTGGGATTTCATGCACCTGAGGGATGAGAAAAGCTCCCTTAAAAGGGCCATTGTCTGGACACCAGTCTTCCTGGTCGGCTATCTGATTTTCATTCTGCTCTTTGAGGCTGACTATATTTACAATGTCTGGAAGGACGGCTTTGTAAAATGGAATTTCTAAAGGGAATTAACAGTATTTAAAGACGGTGTGAAAACCGTCTTTTTTATTTTTGTATCCTGCTGTCCTATGAAAAAGACCTTTGTTTTAACGGTTCTTTTTATCCTTCCCCTGGTGGTCTATATGTTTTTTGCATCCGGAGTAACCAACTTCGGCAGACTGCCCAAGCTTACGCAGCAGGTTGGGGAACTCGATTCCTTTTCGGGAACGGAGCGACTGGAGGGTAAGATCAGTATCGTGGGTTTTCTCGGAACGGACCCGGCATCCAAGAAGGGGAATGCCTTTAACCTGAACCAGAAAATATACAAGCCATTCTACGAATTCAGGGATTTTCAGATAGTGATGGTCGTCCCCGAAGGCCGGCAGCAGGCAGTTTCAGAGCTTGAAAAAGAACTGATGTCCTTTACGGATACCCGGAACTGGCGCTTTGTCTACGGGGATCCCGCACAAATCCGGGCATTTTTCGCCAGCCTGGAGACGGACCTTACGCTGGATGAATCCCTGGCCACCCCTTATGTGTTTATCATTGACAAAGAGCGGACCCTAAGGGGTAGGAAGGACGATGTGGACGAAGGGACCAAATACGGGTTTAACACTACTTCCGTGGCTGACCTTAACAACAAAATGAAGGACGATGTTAAGATCATCCTGGCGGAATACAGGCTGGCATTGAAGAAAAACCAGGCAGAACGGGAATGACCGTTTTGCAACTGAAAAGGGTAAGAACTTGAAGAAGGGCAAATACAACTACATCTGGGTTGCGCTGATCGTACTGATCTTCGGCATCATCTTTGTGCCGAGGATCCTGGACCGGCTGAAAGAAGGGTCTGTGGTGGAGCACGACCGGATAAATCAGGATCCGGACAACGAACCCCTGTCCTACATCCTCCTGAACGGAGAAAAGAGAAAAGTACCTCCATTTGCCCTGCTCGACCAGGACAGCATGCTGGTTACCGACAGGGACTATCTGGGCAAGGTTTATGTTGCGGAATTCTTTTTCACCACCTGTCCCACTATTTGCCCGATCATGAACAAGAACCTGGTGCAACTGCAGGAGGAATTTCGGGAATTCGAGGACTTTGGGGTTGCGTCCTTTACCATCAACCCCCAACACGACACACCCAGGGTGCTGAAAGAGTACGCGGAGACTTACGGGATCACAGATTTGGACTGGCACCTGCTTACCGGGGATGCGGAACAGATCTACGATCTGGCCAATGCCGGGTTTAACATTTTTGCCCAGGAAATGCCGGATGTCCCCGGAGGTTTTGAACATTCCGGCCTTTTTGCCCTGATCGACAGGGAAGGCTACATCCGTTCCCGCAAGGACCCCTATGGGAACCCTATTATCTACTACCGGGGTACGATCCCCGAGGATGAGGGGGCCAATGAGCAGGGGGAGACCGAACAGATCAGTATTCTGAAGGAGGATATTCGCAAACTTTTGGAAGAAAAAAATGGCCGATAATCAACAGCTGAAGGAGCGGCGTCTGAACCGCTGGATTACCATTGTGTCCATTGCCGTTCCACTTGTGGTGGTAATCCTTTTCGGGGTGCGGATCCCCAATGTCGAACCCCTGGGGTTCCTGCCCCCCGTCTATGCGACCATCAACGGGTTAACGGCTGTATTGCTGCTGGCCGCCCTCTGGGCCATCAAAAAGGGCAGGCAGCGCCTTCACCAGCAGCTTATGACCACCTGCATTGCTTTGTCACTGATGTTTTTGATCATGTATGTGGCCTACCACATGACCTCCGACTCTACGCCCTATGGCGGGGAAGGCTGGATGCGGTACCTCTATTTCGTTGTCCTGATCAGTCACATCTTCTTTTCCATTGTGGTAATCCCGCTGGTATTGCGCACCTATGCCAAGGCCTACCTGAAGGATTTTAAGGGCCACCGGAAACTGGCGCGGATCACCTTTCCCGTCTGGCTCTATGTGGCGGTAACCGGGGTTATTGTTTATCTCATGATCTCACCCTATTATCCCTACTGATGATTCCTAAAAAAACCGTTTCTTTCATTGGAGCCCTGTTGATATTACTCGCTTCCACCCGGCAGGCGAGCGCTCAATGTGCCATGTGCCGGGCCGTACTTGAGAGCAACGGGGATAACGCGGTGGCTGAAGGCATCAACAACGGGATCGTCTACCTGATGGCCATTCCTTATCTCCTGGTCGGGGTTATCATTTTTGTTGTTTACCGAAAGGTGAAATCCTGACAAAAATTAACATTTTTATGCGGGGTAAGCTGTAACAAATCTGTGGCTTGAGAGTCTACTGTATAGACTTTAAAGTCTTTCATCAATCAAGTAACACCAACCACATGTTTGATCTCGAGAGATGGCAGGAGATCTTCGACACCATCCGCAAGAACAAATTACGTACGTTTCTCACGGGCCTTTCCGTGGCCTCAGGGATCTTTATCCTTGTGATCCTACTTGGGTTCGGACAGGGATTGCGCAATGGGGTCGCTAACGAGTTTGAACAGGATGCCTCCACCTCTGTCTGGGTCTGGCCAGGCCTGACCACCATGGAGTACAAGGGGCTGAACCCGGGGAGGCGGATCCAGCTTCGCAATGAGAATTATGACTCCTGGAATGAACAGAACTCCCCGAGGATCGAATACAATTCCGCCCGGATTTTTGTCAATGGTATTTCCGTGACTTATGGAAATGAGGCTCTGGTCTATGGGGTCCGTGGCGTTCACGAGGATTTTCAGTTCATCGAAAATGCCGACATGGTGGAGGGTCGGTTCCTCAATTACACAGACATTCAAAACACTGCCAAGACGCTGGTAATTGGCAACAAGATCCGGAAGGATGTATTCGGCCATTTGGATTCCCCCATTGGAGAATTCGTGGATATTTCGGGAATCCCGTTTAAGATTGTAGGGGTTTTCAAGGAACAGCGGGAACGGGAAGAGGAGACCATGTATATTCCCCTTAGTACAGCTCAGCGTGTCTTCAACGGAGGTGACCGGATCAACAATATGGCGTTTACCCTGCCAGCTGCAGGCACCTTTGACCAGGCGGTTGCTGAAGCCGTAGCCTTTAAGGACGAACTTAAGCAATACCTCTCCCAGGTCCATACGATTCATCCGGAAGACGATAGCGCCCTCAACGTTTTCAGCGCCCTGGAGGAGGCAAAAAGGTATTATTCGCTTACCAACAACATCAAACTGTTTTTCTGGTTTGTCGGGATCTGTACCATCATCGCCGGGGTGGTGGGGGTTAGCAACATCATGCTGATCGTCGTAAAGGAACGCACCCGGGAAATAGGCATACGGAAAGCCCTTGGGGCCAAACCCTGGTCCATAGTGGGGATGATCCTGCACGAAGCCGTTTTCATCACAGCTTTTTCAGGGTTCCTCGGGCTGATTTTCAGCATGTCCCTCCTGGAACTGATCGGTCCCCACGTGGAGGTGGATTATATCATGAACCCCTCGGTAAACCTGAATGTTGC
>CBDUBB010000149.1:0-6172 GCA_965365265.1 uncultured Flavobacteriaceae bacterium | reverse complement strand
TGCCGCTACCTTTACCGGCTTCGGATCCCTTAAGGACATCGCTCTGGGAACGGGTTTTGGGCTCCGGTATGACTTTTCCTTTTTTGTGTTCCGTGCAGACCTTGGATTCAAGACCTATAACCCGGCAGAAATCCCCTCCAAAAGATGGTTCAGGGATTACAACTTCGCCAATGCCGTTCTTCAGATTGGAATCAATTATCCTTTTTAAGAGGGATAATTTATTACTTTTGCTCCATTGTAATATCAACTCACTAAGACCTAACTTATGGGCCATTCAATCAAACCCGGGGTAGCCACCGGGGATGAAGTACAGGAAATCTTCAAATACGCCAAGAAACACGGGTTTGCACTTCCGGCTGTCAATGTGATCGGTTCGGACAGCATCAATGCCGTCCTGGAAACGGCTGCCTCACTCAAGGCGCCGGTCATCATCCAGTTTTCCAATGGGGGGGCCCAGTTCAATGCCGGAAAGGGCCTTTCCAATGAAGGGCAGCGGGCTGCAATCCTGGGAGCCATAGCCGGGGCGAAACACGTGCACCAGCTGGCAGAAGCCTACGGGGCAACCGTCATCCTGCACACAGACCATTGCGCTAAAAAACTCCTGCCCTGGATTGACGGATTGCTGGATGCCAGTGAGGCCCATTACCGGGAACACGGAAAATCCCTTTTCAGTTCCCATATGATAGACCTTTCCGAGGAACCCCTGGAGGAAAACATCGAAATCTGTAAAGGATACCTGGAGCGGATGCACAAGATGGACATGACCCTGGAAATAGAACTGGGGATAACCGGAGGTGAAGAGGACGGCGTGGACAACACGGATGTGGATGACTCCAAGCTCTACACCCAACCGGAAGAGGTGGCCTATGCGTATGAGGAACTCTCCAGGGTGAGTCACCGCTTTACCATTGCCGCAGCCTTTGGAAACGTCCACGGGGTCTACAAGCCAGGGAATGTAAAACTCACCCCAAAAATCCTGAAAAACTCCCAGGAGTATGTCAGCGAAAAATACGGCCTGGGCGAGAACCACATCGACTTCGTATTCCACGGGGGCTCTGGTTCCACCCTGGAGGAAATCCGCGAAGCGATCGGGTACGGGGTCATCAAAATGAACATCGATACAGATCTGCAGTACGCGTTTCTGGCCGGAGTGCGCGATTATATTCAGACCAAAAAGGACTACCTGCAGGCCCAGATCGGGAACCCTGACGGGCCTGACCAACCCAACAAGAAATTCTACGATCCCAGGGTATGGCTTCGGGAAGGGGAAAAGAGTTTCATAAAGCGCCTCACACAGGCTTTCGAAGATCTTAACAACGTAAACACCTTGTAATTTGGAAGGTACGGACGAATCTCAAAAAGACGAACATATGTCATCCTGGTTTCGAAGAAAAGAAAAGGGGATCCAAACCTCCACCGAAGAGAAAAAAGACACCCCCAAGGGGTTGTGGTACAAATCTCCCACGGGCAAAATTGTGGAATCTGAAGAACTCGCCCATAACTTCTGGGTAAGTCCCGAAGATGACTACCACGTCCGGATCGGGAGCCAGGAATACTTCCAGATCCTCTTTGACGACAATAAATTTAAGGAGCTGAATCCCAACCTTAGCTCCAAGGACCCCTTGAAATTTGAGGACACCAAAAAATACTCCGACCGGTTGAAACAGGCCGAAAAGAAAACGGGGTTGAAGGATGCCGTTCGCACAGCAGTGGGTAAATCCATGGGAAAAGACCTGGTGATCGCCTGCATGGATTTCAGTTTCATTGGGGGTTCCATGGGAAGTGTGGTCGGTGAGAAAATTGCCAGGGCCATCGATTACAGCATCAAGGAGAAACTTCCCTTCGTAATGATCTCCAAATCCGGGGGTGCCCGTATGATGGAAGCCGCGCTCTCTCTGATGCAGCTGGCAAAGACCTCCGCCAAGCTGGCCCAGCTCGCCGAGGCCCAACTGCCGTATATTTCCCTGTGTACGGATCCGACCACCGGGGGGACCACTGCCTCCTACGCCATGCTTGGGGATATCAACATCGCAGAACCGGGAGCCCTGATCGGGTTCGCCGGACCCAGGGTGGTCAAGGAAGCCACAGGGAAGGACCTGCCGGAAGGGTTCCAGACGGCCGAGTTTGTGCTCGAGCACGGCTTTCTGGATTTTATCATCCACCGAAGGGACCTGAAAAGGAGGATCAACCTCTACCTGGACCTGGTCCAGAATCAGCCTGTCCGCATGGAAGCGAAAGGCTGAAATTAATCTCCTGGGGCATCTGTATTGGGAAATAATTCCTATCTTTGCAGCCTGTTTGAAAATCAAACGGATACATAAAAATCATTTACAACAATATTGGCATGTATTTAACAAGAGAAACAAAAGCCGAGATCTTCAAGAAGCACGGCGGCTCAGAAACCAACACAGGATCCACAGAGGGACAAATCGCTTTGTTCACTCACAGGATCAACCACCTGACAAAGCACCTTAAAGGGAATCAGAAAGACTTCAATACGGAGCGTTCCCTGGTAAAACTGGTGGGAAAACGCAGGAGCCTGCTGGATTACCTGAAGAAAAAGGATATTGAAAAATACCGCAGCCTGATCAAAGAGCTGAATATTAGAAAATAAACAGAACAGGGGGGCATGGCTCCCCTGTTTCTATTTTGCCCGGCTATTCCGGGCACCTTTTAAAGTCCTTAGCTACTGAGGCAACATAAAAAGCTTACTTCCGGTTTTTCATTGGTCGACCTTCACAACAACACAACAACAGACCATTGTTTAACACGCCTGCCCTGGCAGGATTAATTTCATTGTATGATTCCAAAGATTTTTAAAGAGGTCATTGACCTCGGTGACGGTAGGGAAATTTCTATCGAAACCGGAAAACTGGCCAAACAGGCCCACGGTTCCGTCGTGGTGCAATCCGGCAAATGCATGCTGCTTTGTACCGTAGTGTCCAACTACAAACCCAGCGATGTGGACTTTTTACCCCTCACGGTGGATTACCGGGAGAAATTTGCAGCCTCCGGACGCTACCCGGGCGGATTTTTTAAACGGGAAGCGCGTCCCAGCAACGGGGAAATCCTCACCATGCGTTTGGTAGACCGTGTGCTGCGCCCGCTTTTTCCAAAAGACTACCATTGTGAGACCCAGGTGATGATTCAGCTGATGTCTCACGATGAAAATGTGATGCCAGATGCCATGGCAGGACTGGCGGCTTCTGCGGCCATTCAACTTTCCGATTTTCCTTTCGAATGCGCGATTTCAGAAGTGCGTGTCGGACGGGTTGACGGTTCGTTTGTCATCAACCCCACCCGGGCCCAGCTCGAAGAATCAGATATCGATATGATGGTCGGGGCCTCCGAAGATTCCGTAATGATGGTGGAAGGTGAAATGGGAGAGATCTCCGAAGAGGAAATGGTGGAAGCCATCCGCTTTGCCCACGATGCCATCAAGGTACAATGCGCTGCCCAGATCCGTCTGGCGGAAGCCTTCGGCAAGAAGGAGGTCCGCGAGTACGAGCAGGCTCCGGAAAATGAGGAACTGGCGAAAAAGGTTTACGACATGGCCTATGACAAGGTATATGAAATTGCCAAGGCCGGTTCTTCCAAGCAGGAACGTGGAGAAGCCTTCTCTGCGGTAAAGGAGGAAATAATGGCTTCCTTCAGCGAGGAAGAGCGGGAGGAATTCGGAGACATGATCTCCAAATACTACAACAAGGCCGAGAAAGAGGCCATCCGAAATCTCATCCTGAATGAAGGACTCCGGCTCGACGGTCGGAAGACTGATGAGATCCGTCCTATCTGGTGTGAAGTGGATTACCTTCCCTCCACCCACGGATCTTCCATCTTTACCCGGGGTGAAACGCAGGCCCTGGCTACGGTTACCCTCGGAACCTCCAGGGATTCCAATATCATCGACATGCCTTCTTACGAAGGTGAGGAAACCTTTTACCTTCACTATAACTTCCCTCCCTTCTGTACAGGGGAGGCACGTCCGATCCGCGGGACATCCCGGCGGGAAATCGGTCACGGAAACCTGGCCCAGCGGGCGCTGAAGGGAATGATCCCTGAAGACTGGCCCTATACGATCCGGGTGGTTTCCGAAGTACTGGAAAGCAACGGTTCCTCTTCCATGGCCACCGTCTGTGCGGGGACCATGGCCCTTATGGATGCCGGGGTGAGCATTGAAAGGCCAGTATCCGGAATTGCCATGGGACTGATCACAGATGCAGGCTCCGGGAAATACGCGGTCCTTTCCGATATTCTTGGGGATGAAGACCACCTCGGGGATATGGACTTCAAGGTGACCGGTACCAAAGACGGTATCACCGCCTGCCAGATGGACATCAAGGTGAAGGGGTTGTCTTATGAGATCCTGGTGAATGCCCTCAAACAGGCCCGGGAAGGAAGGATGCATATCCTTGAGAAACTCACCGAAACCATCCCGGTCCCAAATCCGGATGTAAAACCACATGCCCCGAAAATGGTCAACGCCGTTATCCCGAACGAATACATCGGAGCGCTGATCGGACCTGGTGGAAAAGTGATTCAGGAATTGCAGAAGGAAACCGGTACCACCATCGTGATCAACGAAGATCCGGTTACCGGAGAAGGTCTGGTTGAGATCCTCGGAACCGACCAGGAGGGAATTGACAAAGTCCTTCAGAAAATCGACTCCATTACCTTCAAACCCGAAGAGGGAAGTGTGTATGAAGTAAAAGTCATCAAGATCCTCGATTTCGGAGCCGTGGTGGAATACCTGGAAGCTCCCGGAAACGAAGTACTGCTCCATATTTCGGAACTGGACTGGAACCGCACCGACAAGGTAACCGATGTGGTTCAGATGGGAGAGGTCTTCGACGTGAAGTACCTTGGAGTGGATGCGCGAACCAAAAAGGACAAGGTGTCCCGCAAAGCCCTGATCCCGAAACCGGAGGGCTACCAGGAACGCCCCCCGAGAAGGAGAGATGGAGGCGGAGGCCGCGACCGCGACCGCGATCGCAACAGGAACAGGCCACACCGTTCCCGGTCCTGATAGGTGACTATCTCAAAGAAAAACCCCTGGATTCAGGGGTTTTTTTATGCTTTTCAACCAAATTGTGAAGTTTTTGCATGCCTCGTGTAACTTTTTGGGAATTTCTACGTATAACTAAACGCAGTACCCAAATTACTGGAACTTTAACTTTAGGAAAGACGGATGAGACAACTCAAGATTACAAAACAGGTAACAAACCGTGAAACGGCCTCCCTTGACAAGTACCTTCAGGAAATCGGCAAGGTAGACCTCATCACCGCCGATGAGGAGGTGGAACTCGCCCAACGGATCAAAGCCGGGGATCAGACCGCCCTGGAGAAGCTGACCAAAGCGAATCTGCGTTTCGTGGTTTCGGTTGCCAAACAATACCAGAATCAGGGTTTGACCCTGCCCGATTTGATCAACGAGGGAAACCTCGGCCTGATCAAAGCCGCGCAGCGTTTTGATGAAACCCGTGGGTTTAAATTTATTTCCTATGCCGTCTGGTGGATTCGTCAGTCCATTTTGCAGGCCCTGGCGGAACAATCCAGGATCGTGCGACTGCCGCTGAACAAGATTGGCTCCATCAACAAGATCAACAAGACCTTTGCCTACCTGGAACAGGCTCATGAACGCGCCCCTTCTGCGGAAGAAATTGCCAAGGAACTGGATATGACCGTGGAGGATGTAAAACAATCCCTTAAGAATTCAGGGCGTCACGTATCCATGGATGCGCCTCTGATTGACGGGGAGGATTCCAACCTCTATGACGTGCTGAGAAGCGGGGAATCCCCCAATCCGGACAAGGATTTGCTTCACGAGTCTCTCCGTACGGAGATCGAGCGGGCCCTGGAGACTCTCACCCCCCGGGAAGCGGATGTAATCCGCCTTTATTTCGGGCTGGCCGGTCAACATTCCATGACCCTTGAGGAAATCGGGGAGACCTTCGACCTGACCCGCGAACGGGTACGGCAAATCAAGGAAAAAGCCATCCGGAGGCTCAAACACACCTCCCGAAGCAAGATCCTGAAAACCTACCTCGGGTAAGGTCCTTCAATGGGCATGTTAAATAAACTTTAAATTGGAATATTGGTATAAACTTTGTACCTTGTAAACGCAACAGCAGTTATCATGACTGTTCGTTTTTTGATTGATGAATAAACTCCGGCT
>CBDUBB010000148.1:0-6218 GCA_965365265.1 uncultured Flavobacteriaceae bacterium | reverse complement strand
GGTATTTACATTAGACATCATGTTTTCTTTTAAAAAAAACAACGCCAACGGCTTCCATATAAACCGCAGCCATTGGTGGTAGGGTATCCCGGCTATGGCCAAAATAGCCATCAGGGCCCCGTTGGTGGGGACTACAAAGTCCATGTTGACCGCCCCGTACTGGTATGCCAGCACACACACCTGCCGGGAGATCCCGACCAGGTCTGAGAGGGGGGTGAGAATGGGCATGGTCAGGATGGCCTGTGCGGAATAACTGGATACCGGGAAATGCAGAAGGGCCTGGCTGGCCATCATCCCCAAAGCGGACAGACTTACCGGCAATTCTTCAATCGGGGTAAACAATCCATGAATAATCGTATCCAGGATCATACCCTTCCCGAGCAAAAGCGGAATACTGCTGGCCAAACCCATAATCATAGCTGCAAAGGTCATCTCCTTCATTCCCTCTATGTAGGTCATGCCCGTTCTGTTAATCCCCAACTTTCCCACCAGGCCCGAGACCAAACCCAGCAGAAAGAAACAGGCCGAAATTTCATTGAGGTCCCAATCCAGAGCAACCAGTCCGAACGTGACAATCCCAAAGGTGAGGCATAACATCCCCAGGATCGTAATTTTCCGCCAGGAGAATCCTTCCCGGGTCGGGCTCATCGGTACCCTTTCAACCCTGTTTTTCTTGGTATATCGGATTAAATACCCCACCCAGATGGCAAAGGCCAGGCCAAAAAACAAAAGCCTGTAAGAACTTCCAGACATGAGCGCAAGGTTAGCCTCCTTCTGGGCCAGTACCACGGCAAAAGGATTCATGGGGCTGAAGGCCGCCCCCATTACGGCGGACCCATAACTGCTTGCCACGGCCACAAAGACGTTGAATCCCATGGAACGGCAGAAAAGGATCAGGACAGGGGCCATCGCAATGATCTCCTCCTGCAATCCGATAGTGGCCCCGGCTGCGGCAAAGAGAAGGGATACCACTATCAGGGCAAGTCCTTCATGTTTGTGTAAATGGTCCACCACCCATTGCAATCCCTGTCCGAGGGCCCCGGTTTTTTCGATTACATAAAAGCTCCCTCCCAGGAGAAAAATCAAAAAGACAAGTTCTGCACGTTCGATGAGGCCCTCCGGGATCGCCATGATGAGATCAAAAAATCCTAGGGATTCAGCTTCAATCTGTTGGTAGGACCCATTTATCACAGTGGTCTGCCCGGTTTCCGGGTCCGTAAGACGGTCATAGGAACCCTGAGGTATCATAAATGTCAGCCCCCAGGAAATGACAATGACCCCCAGGATGATCACAAAGGCGTTGGGAAAATTTTTCATAGGCTGCCCGTGCTTCAGAAAAGACGAAAGCTAAGTTGGTAGACAGACGTGGGCTCTCTAAAATTAATCAAATATGATGCAGGTGAAACCCATAAGCCCATAAAATGACCTGATTAGGTTATTTCAGAAGGCGGCATTGGATTGAAGGCGGGAAAACCTGGACCTTAAATCCTCTGGCTATTTCAAATTTCAAAATGCCGTGAAAGTACCCGAATTCAGCGGTCATTCATTATATACATTGAGACAGGAAACGTCCGGCAATGCGCCAGGGTCCGTCATAAAATCCATCATTACCTGTTCCTTGCACTGTTGATTTCCCTGACCGTGCCCCCCTTCATCAAGGATCAGCAAATGACCCCTGGAAAGGTCTTTCATAAAGAGGCGGCCATTTTCAGGAGGGGTTACCGGGTCATACCGGTTTACAAAGATCAGCGTGGGGGTATCCGACTTCCCAAACTTCCGTTCGGTGACGGGCATACTGGCCGAATGCCAGTTGCGACCGGCCTGGTAGATCGCATCAAAATATCCGAGCGTTACAGGAATCAGGGGGTACTTTTTATAATTCCCGGTGATCACCGATGCCGTATTTTGAGGATTAAAATTTTCAAATTTCTCCACACTAAGCAACATACTCATGTTGATACCTCCCGTAATCTGCCATTCAAAGCCCAGTACATCCTGAATAATATCCCCGGACCCTGTTTGCAGGGCCTGGATCATTTCAGGGGCTTTATCTCGTGCATTTCCCATGTACAACAGCCTTCTCAGCAAATAGATGCCGTCCTGGGCATTGATCACAAATTCAATGGTATCATTAACCGTGGTTTTAATCGGGTTTTCCTTCAAACCGGCTATGGCTTCGAAATAACTCTTTTTAAGGTCGGGGTACTTCTCCTTGCATTCCGGGGTTTTGTCACAGTATTCAAAAATCCGTGTGAGCGAGAGGCTGTAGCTATCCAAACGATTAATCAGGAAATCTCCACTGAGGGGAGAAGGGGAATCCAGCATGGAAGCGTGTACATATTGGGGGAAATTATCCTGCACTACCCTGCCAAGGCGCGTGCCATAGGAACCTCCAAACAAATTGTATTTCTCATAGCCCAGGTGTTTGAACAACATCCCTACATCCCTGGCATTCTGAACCGTATTGTAGAACTGCGGGTCGATATTACGCCCGGCACATAGCTCCTGATATTTCCGGATAACCGAATCCATAAGCATTCGTTCCCGGGCAGGGTCCGCATCGGCCGCCATCACCAGGAAGGTGTCCAGGGACATATCCGGTAAGGGCGAGGAATACCCAATCCCACGTTGGTCAAAAAGGATAAAATCCCGGTCCTCCAGAAAGGGGTGCTTCAACAGGAAATCCACAACACCCGGTGCGAGGGAGCTTTCTCCCGGCCCACCTGAAAAAAGGATCATCGGATAGGCCTGGGAATCCTTGTTCCGCCGTTGGAGCACTGCATAGGCAATCTCTATTTTCTTACCGTCCGGATTGTCATGGTTCTCAGGCACCACAAGCATCCCTGCCTTTACATTCTCACGGTTGGCTGCCCATTCAAAAAAATTCGGTTCACCGGAATCCTGGGCGTTTGCGGAGAGAAGGACGGAAAAGAAAAGATACAGAAAGTAGCGAAGTGTTCTCATAGTGGTTGGGTCTTTCTAAGAAGACGCATTCCGGTGCGATTCGTTACAGGAAATTCCCCTTGATTTCAGGACAATATCCCAGATCTGGACTATTTATATTTCCAGGCGCAACGTATTGAGGATATCAGTCGGGATTGAAACCCGCAAGGACTTTTCAGAGTCTTAAAATATCTTGAGACCGGGGGGGGGGTGCCCCCATCCATGAATCAGTAACCAGATCAAAGTAACTTCCCTGCCACATCCAGCCAATCCTCCGCCCGTTCAAACCCGTTCGTATGGATGTTGTGCGGGGAGGTAAACAGGATACTCCTCCCATCAAAGGTCTCCAGGTTATGGCTGCGGTCGTCGATCAGGACATCCCCCCGAAGGATGTGCTTATCCCCCAGCAAAATCCGGTTCCGCCAGTGGATAAAGGGAAAGTGCTCATCCAGCCACTGGTGTTTTTCAATCAGGGAATTCGGGAATTGCATGGCCGCAGAGGCCACGTATACCTGGTATTTATCAACGAGCTCCCGCATGACCTCCTGGCTATGGGCAATCGGATCCAGCTCCCTGAAAAATCCCGGTTCAAAATAGTGTTGCCAGATGCGTTCCCTGTGCTCGGGGACCTGTTGCCAGACCTCCCCCCCCATACACTGTTCCCTGGTAAGGGAAGTCCCGTGGCGCTCATTATACCTTTTAATGTGCGCCCCGTAGGTGTCGGCCATCACCTCGTCCATGTCTATGAAAAGCGTCATGGTACGAAGTACACAAAAAAGCGAAAAACCGACAAGAAATCAGGCGTTAAAACTGCGTTATCTTTTAAGACGGAACACAGGTTTTTCGTATCCAAAAAAGTTAATGGAACTCTTGCTTTAAGAGGACTGAGACCTGACAGGGTGCAACCTCAAAATCTTCATTTACACAATTTCAAAGTATCGAATCACTCTTTCAGGGAAGCGTAAAAGGCTTCTGCCACTTCCGGCCCCTCATGTTTCTTTAGCACTGCCATAAAATCTGAGGTGGAATGCACATTCCCCTCAATACAGGATTGGAGCAACAGGTGCATTCGCGCTTTTCCAATCCGATCTTCCAGTCCTTTCAGGAGTATGGCCCCTTTGTGGTAATACGACGGGAAGGCATTCTCCGAAAAGGAAGTCGCCTCTGCCACGGGAGGTGCTTTTTCCGCCTTTTTCTGGAAGTTATTCAGGACTTTATCATAATCTGTAGGATCAAAGCGCTCGAGCACCATGAACATCAAATAATTGGCAAAGGATTCATTCATCCAGGGTTCCTGAATAAAGTCGGCCCCGGTCCACCAGAAGTGGGCGATTTCATGGGAAAGATTCCCGTAGTCATCAAAATCGGGGCCGGTCACGATCATATTCTTGCGGTTGAACTGGAACCCGAGTTCACTGCGGGGGGTATTCCTGAGCACCACCCTGAAATCCGAGATAGGTTCTGCCTGGCCCACGGTTTCGTTCAGATAATCGATGCTATTGCGTGCTTTCTCATGCATGGATTGAAGTACCGAATCGGGCACCTGTGTTCCCGAAAAAAAGGCGATGGAATCGGAAAGCTGCACATGCTGCATATCGGACCCTGCCAGTATAAGAACTTCAAACACCGGATTGGGCTGTGTGATTCGGATGGCATCCCCCCCTTTCTGAAGGGAGGCATCCATATGGCTCACCAGGTCAAAATCATCGGGGAACCCCGTAATGCGAACCTCGTAGGTAATAAGGTTATCGAGGTCGCCGTGGATGGGGAACCAGAGTTTGTCCACATTGAGCTCAATCCATCCGGAATCCCAGTGGTTGGATGCGGAGAGGTCTATATTGTATTTGAAGGTGACGGCAATAGCCTGCCCTTTCTCAAAACCCTCTTCAAAATACACTATCTGGCCCGGAAAGGGTCGGTCTGGCCGCTGCCCCATTTTGTACTCCCGAAGCCCGGGTGCCATTATCGTATCCAGTCGGTGCATCGGGTTGAGGATAAAGAACAGGCTGTCCGAAGCTGCCTGCGTTCGGATCAGGTATTCCGCCTCCACAAAAACACTATCCCCGGAAAACTGCAGGTTCATATTCAGGTGGTCTGCGGGTTGTGCCACAAGGGTCTGTACCTGTATCGCAAGCAGGAATACGAAAAGAGCTGTTTTCATCAGAGTTCGTTAGTGATTAGTCAATCCGGGCATTTGTTCCTTCTTCCAGCATTTCCAGTTCCACGAATTCGTATTCCGGGGACATTTCAAATAGCTGCCTCAGGATGGCCGCATGCCCATTGCCAATTACTACCAGGATCCGGTCCTCCGGCCCCTCAGTGAGCCGCTGTATGTTTCTGAAAATCCGGAGGTTCCGGTTATACCACCAAACGGAAACCAAATCTGCGCCCCGGAATTCCCCGAGTTTGAAATCCCCGATCAGGTAGGCACCATAGCCGTACTGGTGGGATTCCCGTGAATTCATATACTTGAAATACTCCAGCAGGGGCACTTTGCTGACGAGTTTGCTATCGTCCTCAAACCACGCTCTGAACATATCGGTATATGGATCGGCATCGCTCTGGAAGTCAAAGTCCTTCCAGAGCTCTTTCATATACGCAGAATCAACCACCTGCCCAAGGTCTTCCGTAAAAGGATGGGCATCTACCGAGTAGATCGTATCCAGGTTCAATTCGTTCCCGATCCGCATGGCCAGCTGGTACCTCTCATCCCGTCGATCCCGGTGTTCACCGGCCTTGTATTCCCTGAACTTGCCCCCCGCGTTCCATCCGGGGTGTGCTTCTATCGCTATTTTGTTGGGTTTGAATTTCTTGAGATATTCCACCAGCCCGGTCACTTCCGACCTTTTTGGCTCCCTGAGCACATCAATTTTATCCTCCTCGGACGCCTCCATGGCATCCAGGCCGGGATAGTCAAAATGAAAGGTTCCCACCACAAGTACTTTTGCGCGGTCCTCCGGAAAATAGCTGCTAATGGGTTTTATGAGTACTTCCCCCTCTTTTGTGGGGTCCTTTGTTTCTTTTTCGTTGCAGGATGCCACAAATAAGATCACGGTAAATAGAATAGCGATTTGTTTTTTCATTTGGTCAGGTTTTTAGGGGAACGAAAGCCCTGTTGACCCCCTGCGCTCCCAAATACGGGACGATGACCGATTCGAATACAAGAAACATCCGCGTGGCTCCTCCAAAAATCAGGATCGAGTGGGAAAGCTTAATGGGTGTGATATTGGAATTGAGATCGGAAGAGCGGCGTGTAGGGAAAGAGTGTAGATCTC
>CBDUBB010000147.1:0-6221 GCA_965365265.1 uncultured Flavobacteriaceae bacterium | reverse complement strand
AGTGGAGGCGGCAGATCGCGCAGCGCGGCATCTTTCCGCAGGCGTCCCACCACGGCAACTGACTTCCAGGAACTCGAACCCCATCTCTCCTGCATAGCCGTGCATGGCCTGGACGATTCGCCGCGCGATGCCCCGGCGCTGGTAGTCCGGATGGACGACCAGCCCCCCGACCCTGCCCCGCAGGAGCTGTTGAAGCGCTTGTCCGTCATGTGAAAACCGGGTTCCGGCAATTCGATAAAGGAGTGATGCTGGGTAACCGTGACCAGTTTGGGATTGGGGGTGACCGAGCGTACATAGCCTCCCTTTGGATCCCCCTTGAAGGTAAGCATTACATCAAACTCCACATTTTTAGGGAAGGCCCGGGTGCGCTCCAGGTTGAGGGCGCTCCGCGAGGCATCCAGGGAATAGGACCCCTGGTTGGTGCGTTTAAGACGGTCGGAAACGCCATGGGCATCCTGCATAAGGAAGCCGGTAAGGTCGATGATGTAGGAATCTCCCCTGGTCTCCACAATGGGAAACCCGTACAGTACGGATTTGGCAAATGCCTGCTCTACCGCTTTCTTCTCCAGCGGATTATCGGTAAGGGCGCGAAACTTCAGGTTGGGTTGAATGAGCAACAGCTTGTTGCCTGCCTTGCGGAAAAAGACCACCTGTTCCTCCCCCAGCTGACCCCGGTCCAGCCCGATATCGTTGCTGCCCACCCCACTGCTCAGGGAATACACGTACAGAAATTCGGTTTCCAGGTCGTCGACCTGCAGGTAGATTTTATCAGAATCGTCATCATACATAAAATCGAAAAAACCGGCATAGGTCTCAAAGTCTTTGCTTTTTTCGTCGAATTGAGCACCTAGCAGGATAGGCAGGAATAATAAAAGGAGTGTTTTGGTGTAACGCTTCATAAGTATGTGTGAGTGGTTGACTTTAAGAACAAGTCCCCTAAAATAAGCCTCAGGTTGAAATCCACCAAGGTACCCGGTTAAATTTTATGCCCGATCTCAATATCCAGTGCATTAATTTTTATTTCCCAATAATTCTTCTACCTTATTTGGGTATTGAAGAACCACCATGGCACAGAACGATACTATCTTTTCCAATTATGAACGCGATCCCTCCCTGTATGACGAAATTTTTGACAGTCAGGGAAAGGTAACCCCGGTTTATAAAAAATTATTCAAGCTCTATGGAAAGAATTCCATTGCAAACTATGTGGCACTGAACAACAAGGCCAAGGCTTCCTTTTTCAACCAGGGAATCACCTTCCAGGTTTACAGCGAGGAAGCGACCCGGGAAAAAATATTTCCGTTTGACATGTTTCCCAGGATAATTGGGGCCAGGGAGTGGGACCATATTGAGAGAGGGGCTTCCCAGCGCTGCCGGGCGCTGAACCTGTTCCTGAAGGATATCTACCACGAGAAGCAAATCATCAAGGACGGGGTCCTGCCGCTGGAACTGATCAACTCATCTGAAAACTATCTCGAAAAAATGGTTGGGATGGATCCTCCCGGGGGCGTCTATAACCATATCTCGGGAACGGATATCATAAGACATAATGACGGGGAATTCTATGTGTTGGAAGACAATATCAGATGTCCCTCCGGAGTGAGCTACGTACTGAGCAACCGGACGGCACTGAAACGGGCGTTTTTTGGGGTCTTTGACAACTATGGGGTTCACACGGTTACCAATTATGCGGAGAATCTTCTGGACAGGCTGGAAGAAGTCAAACCACAGGGCGTAGATCTTCCGAATACCGTGGTGCTGACCCCCGGCATGTATAACTCGGCATTTTACGAACACAGCTATCTGGCCAAGACGATGGGGGTGCAACTCGTGGAGGGGCGCGATTTATTTGTGGAAAATGATTTTGTCTACATGAAGACCATTGAAGGGCCCCAGCGAGTGGATATCATCTATCGCCGGATCGACGACCTCTTTCTGGATCCACTGGAATTCCGGGAAGATTCTTCCCTGGGGGTGCCCGGGTTGTTCGCCGCCTACAAAAAAGGGAATGTTACCATTGCCAATGCCCCGGGTACGGGAGTGGCAGATGACAAGGCGGTATATACCTACGTCCCGGAGATCATACGCTACTATTTGGGGGAAGAACCGATTCTAAAAAATGTCCATACCTACCATTGCAGCCGGAAGGATGAACAGGAATATGTCCTGGAGCATATCAGAGAGCTGGTGGTCAAACCAGTGGACGAAGCCGGCGGTTATGGCATTGCTATCGGGAACCGGCTTTCTGCCGATGAGGTGGAGGAAGTTCGCAGGGCAATCCGCAAAGCGCCGCGCAAATATGTGGCGCAGCCCATCCTCTCGCTTTCCGTTCACCCGACCTTTATCGAAGAATCCCAGTCTTTCGAACAGCGCCATATTGACCTTCGGACATTTACCGTGCTGGGGCCGGACTCCTGTTATGTCCTCAAAGGAGGATTGACCCGGGTGGCCCTGCGCAAAGGAAATCTCATTGTTAATTCGTCCCAGGGTGGGGGGTCCAAAGACACCTGGGTACTTCAAAAATAAACGATTATGTTAGCCCGCGTTGCCGATAATCTATTCTGGATGGGCCGGTACTTAGAACGTACCGAGCATATGGCCCGGTACCTTAATGTGAATTACTTCTCCTCTCTTGATGCCCCTGACACGCGTTCCCAGTCCAGGGATTTCGTTTTGCGTTCTATGCTGGTAATGGTAGGCATAAATGTATTGGAAGATGAAAAAATCAAAGAACATCAGGTCCTTTACAGGATTGGAGTGGATCCTGAAACCCCGGTTTCAATTGTAAACACCGTAAGAAACGCCCGTGAAAATGCGCAATCCGCCCGTGATTTGATCTCCACGGAATTGTACGAAGCGATCAACAAGTTCTACCATTATGTGATGGAATATCCCTCCAAATCCTTCGTGAAGACCGGATTATTCGATTTTACGACACACGTGGCGGAAATGACAGCGATTATTCGGACCAAAATCCGTGGTACCCTCCTGCACGATTCCATCTATTCCATTATCATGATGGGAATAAATCTGGAACGGGCGATTCAGATTACACGAATCATCCAGGCGAAATTTCTCGATGCGAAAATTTCAGCCAATAACCATCAGGAAACATTCCGCAACAGTTATGAATGGACCACCCTGCTGAAATGTGCAGAATCCTACGACATGATGCGCAGGCTTTACAAGAAACAACCCACCAGCCTCAGGACCCTGGAATTCCTGATCCTAAATCCCAACTGTCCCAGATCTGTCATGAATAGCCTCAATGAGGTTTACCGGCATGTCTGCCGCCTGGATCCTTCCAGGATCAAGGACAAGAATTCCTCGGCGTTCAGGGTTGGCAAGGCCCGGGCGGCCTACCAGTTTCTTACCATAGAGGAAATCGAAAAGGACACGGAAGGATTTATCAAACAAATTCTCACTGAACTTTCAGATATCGGAAGCCAGCTGGAAAAGGAGTTTTTCAATTATTGAGATCTACCTACTGCAGTAATCTTATCATCCAAAGAGAATCTCATGGCCATACGCTACTCCATTGAATACCATGCCGAAAACAGCTATGAATTCCCGCTGCTTGAGGCAAACTGGCAATTTCTTATCGAACCCCTGAATTGCCCCGGACAGCGGTTGCTGGATGTCAGCTTTGAAAACAGCGCAAATGCCCCCTGGGAACATTCCCGGAATGCTTTTGATTTCGATGTTATAAGGGTCCGTTGCCGGGACCCCATCCGGAACATCCGGTTCCATGCAATGTTCCACCTTGAAAAGGAGTTGGTAAATCCCTACGATTTTGATTCCGGATCTATTAAACCCATGCCCGCGGACCCTTCAGAACTATTGGCGTTTCAGGTGACCCACAACAGGTTTTTAAGGGAGACCGGATTGACACGGGTCCCCACCGCTTCAACCCCTTATGAGTTCGACCCCGCTCTGGGCATCTTTGACAACCTCCTGGCTTTAAACAGCTGGACGTACCAGAGTATTGCCTATAAAGAAGGGGTAACACACACAGGAACCACGCTCAAAGATATTCTTGAGAAACCCGAGGGGGTGTGTCAGGATTTTGCCCATCTTTTCATAGGGATGGCACGCAAAAATGGCATTCCATCCCGCTATGTATCCGGGTATCTCCACCAGGGGCACGGCCATTTTGGGGATACGCACATGCATGCGTGGGCCGAGGCCCTGCTCCCCGGGTTTGGCTGGATGGGGTTTGACCCGACCAACAACCTTCTTACGGCAACGGATCATGTAAAGGTAGCCCATGGTCGGGATTATACAGATTGTGCCCCTTTAAAAGGGGTTATTTTGGGGCAGGGACAAAACACCACTTCCCATAGGGTTCAGGTTTCCTCCCAGCAATAATTAACGGGTTCTGCCTGTTGAAATCCACAAAAAAGACTGTACATTTACGGCTTAAAATCAAGGTGATGAAGGAGAAATTAAAGTCACTTATGGAACGCCTCGGTGCGTTAAGGAGGTATCTTTGACATAGATGCCAAACGCATCGAAATTCAGAACGAAGAAGAAAAGACGCTTGCCCCTGGTTTCTGGGATGATCCAGTTAGTGCCCAGGATTTCATGAAGAAGCTCAAGGGGAAAAAGAACTGGGTCACGCAGTTCGAAGAAGCCCGGCAGCTTCTCGGTGACGCCGAGGTGCTCTGCGAGTTCCTCGAAACCGGTGAAGGGACCGAACAAGGCGTGGAGCAACAGCTGGACAAGGCTGAAGCCGTTATCGAAAACCTGGAATTCCGCAACATGCTTTCCGAGGAAGGTGACGAAATGACCGCCGTCCTTCAGATCACGGCCGGTGCCGGTGGGACAGAGAGCTGTGACTGGGCCTCTATGCTCATGCGCATGTACCTGATGTGGGCCGAGAAAAACGGGTATAAGGTTAAGGAACTGAACTACCAGGAAGGCGATGTGGCGGGAATCAAGACCGTTACCCTAGAAATAGACGGGGATTACGCCTTCGGCTGGTTGAAGGGAGAAAACGGGGTGCACCGTCTGGTGCGGATTTCGCCTTTTGACAGCAACGCCAAGCGGCATACCTCTTTTGCTTCCGTGTATGTGTATCCCCTGGTAGACGACTCCATTGAGGTGGAAATCAACCCGGCCGACATAGAAATCACCACAGCCCGTTCCAGCGGTGCGGGGGGGCAAAACGTCAATAAAGTGGAGACCAAGGTACAGCTGGTACATAAACCGACGGGTATCCAAATCTCCTGCTCTGATTCGCGTTCCCAGCACGATAACCGGGCAACCGCCCTGAAAATGCTGAAATCCCAGCTTTATGAAATCGAGCTCCGCAAGAAGCAGGAAGCCCGGGATGCCATCGAAGCCTCCAAGATGAAAATCGAATGGGGTTCCCAGATCCGGAATTACGTCATGCACCCGTATAAATTGGTTAAGGACGTGAGGACCGGGGAGGAAACAGGGAATGTGGACGCGGTCATGGACGGGGATATCAATATGTTCCTGAAAGCCTATCTGATGATGACGGGGCAGGAAGACACTGCCTGATGTTCCTTTTTTAATTATTGCCTATGATTACGATCTATCACAACCCACGATGCAGGAAATCCCGTGAAACCCTCAAGCTTATAGAAAACAGCGGGGAGCCCTTCCAAATTGTGGAATACCTCAAAGAACCCCTTTCCGCGGCTCAGCTCGGTAACCTGGTGGAGATGCTTGGGGTTGAAGTCCAGGCACTGGTCCGCAAAAACGAAGCCATCTGGAAGGAACACTACCGGGGTAAAGAGTTGAGTAGTGCCCAGGTATTAAAAGCCATGGAAGCGCATCCAAAACTAATGGAAAGGCCCGTGGTGGTTAAAGGGAAAAAAGCCGTGCTGGGCAGACCGCCGGAAAATGTTCTTTCCCTCTTAACGCAGGAGTAATTTTCCTGTTTAATCTTTTCTAAAATTCATTTAACAAACTTTTAACCAAATCGGATTAAACGATTTTCAGATTATCCGGTCTAAAGCACGAACACATGAAAAAGCTGATTTTTCTTTTCATCCTGGTTTTGTCAGGCACCCAGCTGCTATCAGCGCAGATGGGGCGATACGGGACTTATGGCCCACAGCGCAGTTCAATCCCCCGGGGACCTGAAGCTCCGGCCAAGGAAGAGGAGCCCAAAACGGCTGAAGAACTGGTGGATGCTGAAATGCCCAAAATTACAGAGGCCCTGGAACTCAACGACTTTGAGCAGGCTGTGG
>CBDUBB010000146.1:0-6228 GCA_965365265.1 uncultured Flavobacteriaceae bacterium | reverse complement strand
GTTGGGGTCATCACTGACGGCCAGCGTTACGTTGCCCGAACTGATCAGATCGGCCTGGTTGGTCACGAAGGTCCCCTCGGTCAGGTTCGGGTGCAGGTTCACGTCGAACTGGATGATCAGCTCACTGTTGGCGGGCAGACTGAGGTCGGTGGTGGTCCGGGCGGGTTCTACTCCCAGGACGATTACCGGGACCTGGTATCGTATGCGGCCGAACGGTTCGTAACCATCGTCCCTGAAGTGGATATGCCGGGGCATACCAATGCCGCCTCGGTAGCCTATCCGATTCTCAATGGCAACGGCAAGACTCCCGAAATCTATACGGGTACCCGGGTCGGTTTCAGCACTTTTGATACCCGGAAGGACACGGTATACAGTTTTATAGACGATGTGGTTCGCGAAATAGCATCCATGAGCCCAGGCCCCTATTTCCATATTGGAGGGGATGAAAGCCTCGTAACCAAACCGGCCGATTACAAATATTTCATCGAGCGGGTGGTCCCCATTGTCAGGAAATACGGAAAAACGCCCATAGGCTGGGATGAAGTAGCCACGGCCAACCTAGACGGGGATGTGGTCGCCCAGTTCTGGGCAGAGGAGGAAAATGCCCAAAAGGCCGTTTCCCAGGGCATGAAGATCCTGATGTCCCCGGCTAAAAAGGCCTACCTGGACATGCAGTACGACAGCATTTCCCGGTTCGGCCTGCATTGGGCTGCGTATATTCCTGTGGACAGTGCCTATACCTGGACCCTGTCTTCCTATTCCGAAGGGATCTGGGAAGACCAGATCATGGGGATAGAAGCACCCCTCTGGTCTGAGACGATCTCGAACATAGAAGAACTGGAATATCTTGCCTTTCCCAGGCTTCCCGGCTATGCGGAACTGGGATGGAGTGCTCCGGCCGAACCATCCTGGGAAGAATACAGGAAACGGCTGGCAGGCCAGTTCGAATACTTCCAAAGGGAAGACATCAGGTTCTACCCTTCCGACCGGGTCCCATGGAACGTTTCGGACTCTGACCTGCCGTGGCAGGAGGACGGGGAGTAAGCCCTTATTGCTTCCCTACTCCGGGAAGGCCCTCTGGTTTCGGCATTTTCCAGGAAAAGGGCCTGGCCTTTCTGGCGACCGGCCAGACCTCATCCAGCGTCCGGGCCTGGTATACACGACCGTTTTTCAGCACATAGGAGATACGTGTCGTATTTCTAAGATCCTGCAGTGGATTGTCATCCAGGACTACCAGATCCGCGAGCTTGCCTGCCCTGATACTCCCGAGATCCCCATCAAGCCCCAGGGCACGTGCCCCATCAATCGTGGCCACCTTTAAGGCATCCATGGGCTCCATACCCCCGCTGGCGACTGCCCAGAGCTCCCAGTGATATCCCAATCCCTGCAACTGTCCGTGGCTTCCGATGCCGGCAAGCCCCCCAGCCTCAACCAGGTCTTTCATAAAGGAGGCGTGCTTTTTAAACACGTGTTCCTCTTCCATAAACCAACCGGGGCGGCGCCTCGATTTACGGGCCAATTCCTCATAGGGGGTAAAATGCTGGAGCTTTTCATCGCCCCAGACATCCTCGGTGGCGTAGAAGTAGTTTTCCGCCCAGGGACCGCCATAGGCAACCAGCAAAGTGGGGGTAACTGCCATCCCTGCATCTGCTATGGCCCGGGTAACATCCGAATAGATCGGATGAATGGGAAGGGAGTGCTCATGCCCCGGATAGCCGTCCAGAAGCTGGGTCATGTTCAATTTAAAATCAAGGCCGCCCTCCGTGGTCGGCATCAGTTTCAGCTCCCTGGCCGCCATAATCACCCACTGCCGGTGCTGACGATTCCCGGTCAGGTACATCTTGATCGTTTTGGTATTGTAGTATTCGCTGTACTGCCTCAGCACCTTTTTGGTATGCTCCAGGCTTTTCAGCTTATACCTCCAGTAGCCAACCCCCGGGCCCGTGCTGTAAACCCTCGGGCCGGGCATCATGCCGGCATTGACCATATCCGAATAGGTAAGTACGTCCGTGGTAGCTGTTTGCGGGTCTCTTGTGGTGGTCACCCCGTAGGCGAGGTTGGCCGCGTAGATCCAGACCTGATTTTTATGGATCCCCCAGCTGGGCCACATATGGGCATGGGTATCCACAAAGCCCGGCAGGACGGTTTTGCCGCTTAGGTCCATCACTTCGGTCCCTTCCGGAACCCTGAGGGAGCCTGAAGGACCCACGGCCTGAATGCGATTATTCCGAATGAGGATATCCCCCGATTCCAGGACCTGTTCGCCTTCCATAGTCAGAATACGGCCGTTTTGCAGCAACAGGGAACCCTCCGGGATGTCCTGAGCGTACCGGAGTTGAATTTTGAATTCGGTGGCCTCGAATTCGGCTTCCTCTTCCTTCTTTTCCTTATCCTTTCCTGAAACCGAATCCTTCTCCTTCTCTTTTCCCGCGGCTTTTTTAACTGCGGCAATGCTGTCGCGGAACTGCCTTCCCGCCTCAAGGTCATATCTGAAATGGCTGGCACCCAGGGACCAGTGGACCTTTCCGCTATCCCCGGACCAGGCCGGGAACTCTCCCCCTAACTGGGTGAGCTTGACAGCGGGAAACGTAGCCTTTTCGGGATTCGCCACCGAAATGGTGGGAGTCTTCCCATACCGGGGTATAAGTACGCTGTAGACATCATTGTTGATCTGCGCCAGGGCGCGGGTACCATCCGGTGAAATCCGGATTACCGTGGGTCGGGATGCCTTGTCGTTGTTCTCGCTGACAGCATCTTCAGCGGGAAGAAGATCGGGTAGGGAATGCTGCTCGGCCAGGGACAGGATATCACTGGACCCGTAAGTGGTAATTCCCTTGTTTTCAAATGTTCCTTTTCATCGGTGCCGTCCCAGCGAACCGAGAGCAACCCGCGTTGGGGATGGCTTAGGTAAATCCGGTCGTCCACCCGGCTGAAATGGGGTACCGACCTTCCCTTGGCCTTGTCAATCTGCTGTAAATCCCCTCCTTCCGAAGGTATCCAAACCAGATCGTCCTGCATACCCCGTGCCATCGGGCCAGTTCCCTGAACAAAGGCCTCTGCGGTTCCGCGCAGCATGACGATGCGGTCTTGGTGGTAGGACCAGGCCGGATGTGTATAGATCCCGGCGGCTTTCGTAAGACGGACTGGGTCCCTCCGCCCGTCTGAAGACACCCTGTAAAGGTGCCCCTCTCCAGAGTCCCAGGTAGTGAAAACAAGCGACTTCCCATCCGGGGACCAGCAGGGCTGGGCTTCCGTAAAGTCATTTTTTGTAAGGCGCCTTGGGGTTCCATCAGGGAGATCCATCACATAGAGCCTGTTCAGCGCAGTAAAGGCCAGGCGGGATCCGTCCGGGGAGGGCACCGCATCCCGGATCTGGGTGATTTGTACCTTTTCCTCGTCGGAAATCGGATATTTGAATTCCAGGCGCGGGCCCAAATCCAACTTAACCGGAGCCGTAAAGGGGATCTCGCGCGCATTGGCCCCTTCAATGGACAGGGCCTTGATTTTCCCCCCATAAGACAGGATGAGCTCTCTGCTGTCCGGCGTGAAGGCCATTGCGGGCAAAACACCCAGAGGGGCGATGGATTCCTGTTCATCCCGTTGGATCGGATACGCGAGCCAGCGCTCCTCCCCTGACTGCAGGTTTCTGAGGATCAGGCCCGTCTCTTCTTCGTACCGGGTCCCGTACACCAGCCATTTACCGTCCGGGGAAGGGGTCGGGGTGAAGGCCGAACCATAGCGGGACGTAATAACAGCCAGATCACCGTCCTCCAGGTCATAGGTGCCGATCTGGTACTGCGGCAGCTGGGCGTTGTAGTTCCAGGCATTGGTGCGACGTGAAAAGTAGATGGTTTTGCCATCCGGACTGTAAGCCGGATCAATGGTTTTCAGGTTGTCTGGTTTGTCCACCAAAGCCACTCCTCCGTTTCCTTCTTTATGATACAAATGCAATTTGATGTTCCTCCTGCCGCGCGCCCCTACGATGTATTCCCCGTCCGGGGACCAGTCTGCGGAGAAAAAATGCTGGTCCTTCTCCTCGCTGATCTGTTTTTCCTCCTTACTACCGAGGTCCATGACCCAGATATTCTCAGACCCGCTCTTATCCGATATGTAGACCAGAGACTTTCCGTCCGGGCTGAAGCGCGGGTGCACTTCATAGGCCAACCCCCGGGTCAGCGGGGTTGCCTGCCCCCCTTCTGCAGGCATTGTGTAGAGATCCCCCAGGAGATCGAATACCAGGGTCTTCCCGTCTGGGCTGATATCCAGGGATATCCAGGTTCCCTCCCGGGTATCAAAGGAAATCTCCCGCTGGGGTTCCAGGGGGAGTTCTTTGGTGGCTTTCTCAGTAGAATCTGCAGGGTTTTTCTCGTTTTCCTGAGCCGTCAGGCCTGTTGGACATGACAGGAAAAGACAACATAAAATCAGGGCATAAAGGCGTAGCATCTTACGAAGTTTAGGATATTAAGACGCTAAATATAGGGAAATTACAGGCTGAATTTGGCCCTAAATAAGTATAGTCCCCCGGGGATCCTCAGGCTTCTTCAGAATCCGTATCTCCGGATTCGGGATCTGAAAAATCAGTGATCCCATTGTCCAACAGGAGGTTGTACCACCGGATCACCTTTTTGATATCGCTGGCGTAGACCCGGTCCTCGTCGTAGTTCGGCAGAATCTCAAAAAAATACTCCTCCAGGGCCAATTTCCCGGCTTTGTGGTCTACGGAAGTTTTCTTGCCCGCTTCCTTCTCCTGGATTTTTTCAAAAACTGTCCTAAGCGGTAGTTCTTCCTCCAGGGTATAGATGGCGATTTCGGACAGGACACTTACGTTGTTGGAAATTCCAACAGAAAGTTTCTTTCCATCTGCAAGGGACTCAGCGACCAATCCGGTCCTGGTCTGGGTGACCAGGCGATAGAGTCCTGGTTTTCCCCCGATTGCTAAAATCTTTTCTAAACTCATAAACCTTTTTGAAAATCAGCTGCAAATATGGTGAATTTGACAAAATGGCAACCATGTCCAAACCCGTTCAGCCAGACCCTATCGAACGCGCTTTAGGGCCGGGAACCTCATTTTATAGTCCACGGCTACCTTTCCCTTGGAGATGCTGGCCAATTTCCCCTTGAGAAGTCTGCGTTTCAGGGATGATATCTTATCCGTGAACAGTACGCCCTCTATATGATCGTATTCATGCTGGATGACCCGGGCCAGTAACCCATCAAAGGTGCGGGTATGGGGATTAAAATCCGCGTCCAGATAACTGAGGGTAATAGTGTCCAGGCGGCTGACATCCTCCCTGATGTCGGGTATGCTAAGGCAACCTTCGTTAAAGGACCATTTCTCGCCGGTTTCGGTTTCCATATGGGCATTGATGAAGACCATTTTGAAATCCTTGAGTTGCTCGCGTTCCTCCTCGCTGAGTTCCTCGTCCTCCGCAAAGGGGCTGGTATCTACCATGAAAAGGCGGATGGGTTTTCCGATTTGGGGAGCTGCCAGGCCCACCCCGCTGGCATTATACATGGTTTC
Organism: uncultured Flavobacteriaceae bacterium; assembly: GCA_965365265.1. Lineage (GTDB taxonomy): Bacteria > Bacteroidota > Bacteroidia > Flavobacteriales > Flavobacteriaceae > Robiginitalea. Next base: position 707 of record CBDUBB010000146.1, on the reverse strand, counting down.
CCACATATCGGTAATCAGTTCGGCAAGGTTGGGATAGTCCGCATCGATGTCGGTGCATTTCTTTCTGAGTACCGGGTCTCCGTAGGCTACTATGGGTAAAATCATGGGTTCTTGCTACTTAAAAACGATTGTAATATCAGGGTGGCACTTATTTCATCCAGGGTTGCCTTCTCCCTCCTTTTCTTCTTCTTCATACCTCCCTCCACCATACTGTGGGCTGCCATTTTTGAGGTAAATCGCTCATCCTGACGGGATACCGGAATCCCCGGGATCCGCCTGGCCAGTTCAGAGAGGAATTTGCCAATGACCCCCTCAACTTCTGAAGGCCGGTTGTCCATCTGCCTGGGCTCCCCCACCACAATACGCGCTACCTCTTCCTGCCGGGTGTATTCCTCCAGAAAGGACATAAGGTCGGAGGTGGCTACCGTAGTAAGGCCCGAAGCGATCAGTTGCATGGGGTCCGTTACGGCTATCCCGGTCCTTTTAATACCAAAATCCAAAGCGAGAATACGTGCCAAAAGAAAATTTCTGCAAAAATAACGCATAAATCCCAAAGGCCCGAAAATTCGGAAAAATTTGGAGTCGGCCCTATATTTGCCGAAAAGCACGCATGCAACACCTCCAAAATAGTATAGAAGCGGCCTGGGATGCCCGGGAGCTCCTGAAAGAAGAAAAGACCCGGAACGCCATTCGCGAGGTGATCGGGC
>CBDUBB010000145.1:0-6271 GCA_965365265.1 uncultured Flavobacteriaceae bacterium | reverse complement strand
ACCTAGAAAATAGCAACTTGGTTCAATCTGAGTCAGAAAGAACTTATGATTTAAATGGTGGAAACCTCAGAATTATTGGATCCGGAAGCATGAGAATTGGCCCCAGTGCCGGAACAATTGGAAATAAACTACACGTAGAGGGTACTATTCGGGCAGAAGGTATAAGAAACACTTTTGGAACCCTACCTGGAAGTGTAGCGTATAGTTTTAACGATGATTCAAATACAGGTATGTATAGGGCTAGTCCAGATGAGCTGGGACTGGTCACAGCTGGGGCAGAAGCATTAAGAATTGATGAAAATCAAAATGTTGGTATTGGTTACACAACACCAACTCAGCGATTGGATGTAAACGGAAGTATTCGTGCTAATAATGATTTCATATCTGGGGTACAAACTCTTACGGTTCCCGATTATGTTTTTAGATCGTATTTCAAAGTTTCTGAACATATTAGCAAATACAATTTTATAACATTAGATGAAGTAGAATCTTTTATCAAAAAACATCACCATCTTCCAGGCATATTATCTGCTTCTGAAGTTAAGGCGGCCAATAAATGGAACATTACACAGGCGACTCTGAATAACCTCGAAAAAATCGAAGAGCTCTTCCTTTACACCATCGAACAGGAGGATAAGATCGAGGCCCTTCAATACGAAAATGCCCAACTGTCTAAAGAACTCAAAACCTTGAAAGACCAAATGGCAAGGATCGAGGAACTATTGATTCAAAATAAAAAAGATTAGATGCGGTTGCTTTTTGGCATATTCTCCTTAAGCGCGTTTATCAGTAGTGCCCAACCCGCCCTCCAGCATAACGGGGGCATGCAACTGCATGAAGGCGCCCAGGTAGGCCTGTACGTTTCCTTTGTCAACGAGGCCCCTTTTGAGCAGGACGCCGGGCTGGTGGGGTTTTACGGGAATAATCAGATCCGGGTGGCGGGAAGTTTCGCCCCGGTGTTTTACGATGCAGAAATCGCCCATGACTTTTTAGTGGAGCTGCAACTTCCCATCAACGTGGCCAACAACCTCAATTTCATACAGGGGGATTTCCTGACAGACAAAGGCCTTCCCCAGATCTATGTGGCCCTGTTGCAAAATGCCTTTACAGTGGGGGAAAGCAATGTATCCAAAGTAAACGGGTATGTGACGGTCCTCAACCAATCCAGTGTGGTTTTCCCGGTTGGAGATGCCACAGAATACCGCCCCCTGACCCTGGAGGGAGACGTATTCCCGCTTGCCAAATGCGCCTATTTCAGAGAAGACCCGAACAGCCCCAGCACCTTTCCCCCGTTTCGCACAGACCTCAAGCCACGTACCATCGAGGCAATCGCCACATCGGAATTCTGGCGGTTGGAAGGCAGCAGCACCGGGCAGGTAACCCTTACCTGGAACCCCAGCAGCAACCTGGGTGCCATTGCGGAAGACATTTCGGAAATCGTTTTGGTGGGCTGGAGCAAATCCGCCCAAAGATGGATCCCTCTGGGCACGCAATCCACAGCAGGAGACCTGACTAACGGCTTTGCCCTGTCCGAACCCTTCGTGCCAGATGCCTTTGAAGTCCTCACTTTCGGCAGCCTGGCGGAACCCGAGGAACTGCTGACCCTGGATAATTTTTTCCTCAGCCCCAACGGGGATGGGATCAACGATGTCCTGATCATCGAGGAGCTCGCAGACTCCCCCAACAACAACCTTCAGATTTACGACCGGCGGGGCCTTAAGGTCTTTGAGATGGACAATTACACGGATGAATTCGGGGGCATCTCCAATGTCGGCAACCTGGTGCTGGATAAAGAGGCCGGCCTACCGGAAGGGGTTTATTTCTACCTGCTCCGTATGTACGACCTGGGTCAGGAATTCCAGGGGTTCCTCTTTCTGGACCGGTAGCCCTGGTCAGGAACAGCCCACAGGTTCGTACATCGATTTCACCCTTTGGTTTACGGCATTTTTTATACCTTCGAGAAGAAACCCCACTAATTCACAAAATCCTATGGAGCGAAGAAAATTTCTGATGCGGGCCGGGTTGGCCAGTCTTGCCTTTGGTATGCCCCCATTTTCACTATGGTCACAGGAACGGGAATTTACCCTGGAACAGCTTACCGGCAAGTCGGACCCGGAGCTCCACGGAAAGGACATAAACCTGATGAAAGAGGCACACGATGCCTTCCTGGAAATGAAAAAGGCCGCTTACCAGGATGGGATTGACATCAAAGTGGTGAGCAGTTACAGGAGTTATGAGCGGCAGCGCGCCATCTTCGAACGCAAGTATATGGCATTTACCGAGGAAGGTTTGGAACCCCTGGATGCTATTGACAGGATTGTTGAATATTCCACCATCCCGGGTACGAGCCGGCACCACTGGGGAACGGATGCGGACCTGATCGATGCCTCCAAACCGAGCAGCGGGGATGTCCTGGTACCCGAAAAATTTGAAGAAGGGGGCCCTTTCGCCGATTTCAAGAAGTGGATGGATGCAAATAGTGAAGCCTACGGGTTCTATCTGGTCTATACGGACAACCCCCGGCGCAGAGGCTTTAAATATGAGCCGTGGCATTACAGTTATGCCCCCCTGTCGGTTCCCATGCTGGCTGCCTTCCGCAAAATGAATATCCTCCGAATCCTGGAGCAGGATGATTTCCTCGGGAGTGAACACCTAACCACCGGTTTTATACGTTCCTACATCGCCGACAACATCCTGGACATCAACCCGGATCTACTTTAGGACCCCTTCCTTATCATCAATGGTGAGGGCTGAACCCCCGGGTACCGGGGTATTTGGTATTTCCCGTTCCCCGCCTGTCCCCATGCCGCATAGGCTCATAAAGAGGCTGAGGTAACTCCAGGGATGATCCTTTAACGGAAATCGTGCAGCCATCGGGAAATATTCAGCTTAGATCGAATATCGGGACCCCCGGGGGGCAGGCTGTTCCTTTTTTTGTATCTTAGAATTCCCACAATCTTATTCCTGCTCTTTAACCCTTATAGCATGGCTTTAATCCATTAAAGACACTATATGGGAACACTAACTCACTTTAAGTATCTGTATGATCATGCGTTTGAAGACTGTAGACCCACCTATATGGTATACCTTATGAAAGGATATGCCGTGTTTTGTGCCCTGATGCTTTCAATGGCCCTATATGCATTCTTTTATCGCGTATTCACGGGCTTCGACTTCTGATGCCTCCTTTTACGAGAACACTGCCTCAGTCCGCCGGACTGGGAATCAAAAAACCCTGACATGTGTCAGGGTTTTTTTGATTGATGGATAAACTCCCTGTGGAGTTTTCATAGCTGTTTTTTAAAGGGCTTCTTTATCCTGCCCCGGAACTGATACCTGGAAAAGGCGGTGTTTATAGAAAGACGAGGCTTCGGGGGATTTGTTTCAGCAGGATGTGGAAAATAACGAATTTTTAACAGGGCTGCGCCCTGTTTTATGTAGTTTCGGGCAACCAACGGAATCGCATCACTCCCTTAAAAATAAGTGGATTAATAGCATAGCTGCATAAATCCTTTTATTTTTGAACATCATCAAATCCGCCGGCTGATGAATAAAAAAGTAATTCTGATGATCCTGGACGGTTGGGGCATATCACCTGACCCGAACGTTTCGGCCATTGTCCAGGCAAATACACCTTTCGTGGATTCCCTCTATGAGCAATACCCCCACACGACCCTATTGACCGACGGCATGAATGTGGGGCTTCCGGAAGGCCAGATGGGAAATTCTGAAGTGGGTCATATGAACCTCGGCGCCGGGCGCGTGGTCTATCAGGACCTTGCTAAAATCAACCTGGCAGTACAGGAGGACAGGCTGAAGGAAGAACCGGTTTTAAAAGAGGCTTTTGCCTATGCCAGGGCGAATTCAAAACCCGTTCATTTCCTTGGATTGCTAAGTGACGGGGGGGTACACAGCCATATCGACCACCTGAAGGGGCTAATCTCAGCTGCCGAATCCTACGGGGTCTCTCATAGTTTTGTGCACGCCTTTACGGATGGACGGGATGTGGACCCAAAAAGCGGCAGGGGTTTTATAGCAGACCTGAATGCCTACTGCAGTGACAAACCCTGCCAGCTCGCTACCGTTGTGGGCAGGTATTACGCCATGGACCGGGATAAACGTTGGGAACGGGTAAAACTGGCATACGATCTCCTGGTAAACGGCAAGGGAACTCCCGCTGTGGATGCGGTGGCTGCCATGGAAAAAAGCTATCAGGAAGGCGTCACGGATGAATTCATCAAGCCAATTGTCGTGACGGACCAGGAAGGACAGCCTCTTACCCGAATCTCGGAGGGAGATGTGGTCATCTTCTTCAATTTCAGGACGGACCGCGGACGTCAGCTCACACAGGCCCTTTCCCAGAAAGCGTTTCACGAATACAACATGCATCCGCTGAAACTTTATTACGTCACTATGACGAACTACGATGACACCTTCAAAGGAGTCCATGTAGTCTATGACAAGGAAAATATCAAAGATACCCTCGGAGAGGTACTCTCCAGGGCCGGGAAAAAGCAAATCCGTATCGCCGAGACCGAGAAATACCCCCACGTGACCTTTTTCTTTAATGGCGGGCGGGAGGAACCCTTTGAAGGGGAAAAGCGCATCCTGTGTCCGTCGCCCAAGGTTGCCACCTATGACCTTAAACCAGAAATGAGCGCCTACGAGGTGCGGGATTCCATCATACCCGAACTCGAAAAAGAAACGGCAGATTTCATATGTCTGAACTTTGCCAACCCGGATATGGTTGGGCATACCGGCAGCATGCCGGCAGCCATCAAGGCCTGTGAAGCAGTGGATGCCTGTGCCAGGGAGGTAATCGAAACCGGCCGAAAACACGGTTATACCACCCTGGTGATAGCAGATCATGGCAATTGTGATACGATGGTTAACCCTGACGGAACGCCCAACACGGCGCACACCACCAATCCGGTTCCACTCATCCTGGTGGATTCGGACCGAAAATCCATCAAACCGGGGGTGCTTGGGGATATTGCCCCGACCATCCTTAACATTATGGGGATTCCCCAACCCGAATTAATGACCCGAAAATCCCTCTTGTAAGCCTATGAAACGAATCTTACTTCCAGTATTGCCGTTGCTTTTTTTATCGCTGGCATTCTGCAAAGGTTCTTTTGAACACAACGCCGTTCGTGTCCCGGACGGGAATTCGGTGATCCTGGTGGGTACTGCCAGCCTGGACTCCCTGCTCACTGAACCTTTTGACGACTGGTTTGAGCAGAATTACCAGGCAGCCCAGCCGGACCCCGCCACGGTTCAGGCCATAGCCCCGCTCCTTGAAGAAGTGGAGATCCACGCCTTTATCGGGACCTGGTGTGAGGATAGCCAGCGGGAGGTTCCGAAATTTGTGAAAATCCTGGAAGGCGCCGGGTATCCGGTTGACCAGGTGCGCCTGGTAACCATGACCCGGGATAAATCCACACCCCAGAATTACGAAGAAGGCTTGCATGTAACCAATGTTCCAACCTTCATCTTTTACAAGGACGGAAAGGAACTGAACCGGATCGTGGAATTCCCGATGGAGACCCTTGAAATCGACATGCTTAAAATCCTGAGAGGCGAACCCTATAAGCACGCCTACGACTGGGACTGACACAGCGGGGGCTTTGGCCCGTCTGTATTATCTTTGCACCCAATGATTCACGTTAAGACAGCAGAAGAAATAGAACTGATGCGCGAGAGCGCACTTATTGTTTCCAAAACCCTCGGGATGCTCGCTTCGGAAATAAAACCGGGAGTCACAGGGTTGCACCTGGACCGGCTGGCGGAGACCTTTATCCGGGACCACGGGGCAGAACCCGGGTTTTTGGGCATGTACGACTTCCCGAACACCCTGAACATAAGCCCCAATTCCCAGGTGGTGCACGGCATTCCCTCAGAGGACCCTTTTGAAGAAGGAGATATAATCTCGGTAGATTGCGGCAGCCTGAAAAATGGGTATTATGGAGACCATGCCTATACCTTTCAGGTAGGCGAAGTGGCACCGGAAACGCAAAAGCTCCTAGAAATAACCAAGGAATCCCTGTATATCGGGATCCGGGAATTCCGTCTGGGAAACCGTGTAGGAGATGTGGGTTATGCCATACAGCAACATTGTGAAAGTCATGGATACGGCGTCGTCAGGGAACTGGTTGGGCATGGCATCGGCACCAAATTACACGAGTCCCCGGAAATGCCCAACTACGGAAAGCGCGGCAGGGGAAAGAAGTTTGTGGAAGGTATGGTGGTTGCCATCGAGCCGATGATAAAT
>CBDUBB010000144.1:0-6283 GCA_965365265.1 uncultured Flavobacteriaceae bacterium | reverse complement strand
ACGGCTGCCGTAATGCATCCGTTTATCAGGGGTATCAGGATGGCAAAGACCAGAGCAAACCACCCTTTTTTCACAAGGGCAGAGAGTTTGCCGCCACTGCTGATCCCCATGTCCAAAAGGAAAACAGCCAGAAAACCCTTGAAAATATCTGTGGTAAAGGGCTTGATCCCTTCTGCCTGGTGTTCGCTTGCCAGGAATCCGATCAGCAGGCTTCCCAAAATAAGCAGCACGCTACCATTGGTGATGGAATGCCGGAATACCTTGGGCAGTGGCAGTTCATACCCGTTCTTCTTGTCGAAAATGGCGATCAGCAGCACGCCGACCACGATGGAGGGTGCTTCCATGAGGGCCATTACTGCTACCATATGCCCTCCGTAGGTGATTTGTTCCAGTTCCAGAAAGGCTATGGCTGTTACGAAAGTCACGGCGCTCACCGAGCCGTAAGCCGCAGCAATAGCCCCGGAATTAGCCACGCTGAAGCGCCTGCGCAGGATAAAATAAGAATAGAGGGGGACAAAAACCGCCAGGAAGATGCCGAAGAGCAGGGACCAGAGTATTTCCGGGTCGTAAGGGCTGTGTGATAATTCCTGCCCTCCTTTAAAGCCAATTGAAAATAGTAAGTATAAAGAAATAAACTTGGAGGAATTGGCCGGGATCTCCAGATCACTCTTGACCTGGACGGCCAGGATCCCCAGGAAAAAGAACAGGAGGGCAGGATTTGTCAGGTTATCGACGAGAAGGTGCAGATCCATTACCGGATTTCTCGTGTTCAGGAATTTCGATCGCAGTTATGCCTCGTCGATGGTAATTTCAAGGATGCCGTTGATCTTCAGGCAGCGCCCCTGTTCACGGGCCTGCCGGATGAATTTGCGGGCGATTACCTTTTCGGCTTCCAATTCTTCAATGCGCTGGTCTGCGTAGGAGGTATCCGCTCCGAAATGGCCTTCACACCACCGCAGTCGCTGAAGCTTGTGGAAATTGATCTTCTCATCCAGGAGGGAAAGGACCACATCGGTGGCTTCCGAAGGGGTAAAGGAGCCCTTGACCAGCTGTACTTTCTGATCTGTAATGGTTTTGGACATCACCGAATATTTATCATTTTTCATAGAGTGCATTTTTTCGGGGTTCTCCCTGCAACCTTACAAGGCTGATAAGGCCCCATATGATGGAAACAGCGATTAGTTCGTTCATAAAAAGATTATCCAGGGTACTGGAAAGGAATAGCAGGAATCCCAGCAGGATGGCCCCTGCAAAGATTTGGACAGCTGATTTTGAGAGGGTCGGTATGCCCAGGGCTTTGGACCGGGTCTCCTCTTTCTCCTTGCTCAGGTCCCCGCTGTGATTGTAGTCGTAGGAATAGTCCATTTGTATGTATTTCATCGGCAAAGTTGCGATAAGATTTTTATATATTTACATTTATATTTATGATAAAAAACATTAAATATATTTATGCATTATACCCTAAACCAGCTAAGGATATTCTATAAAATAGCTCAAAATCAGAGTATTACAAAAGCTGCGGAAGAACTCCACCTGACGCAGCCGGCCGTGTCTATACAACTCAAAAATTTTCAGGATCAGTTCTCCATTCCCCTGACCGAAGTGGTCGGTCGCCGGTTGTACATCACTGATTTCGGGAAAGAAATAGCAGAGGCAGCCGAACAAATTATCCACCAGGTCCAGGCCATCAATTACAAAACGCACGCCTTCTCCGGGCAGATCGCAGGACGCCTCACCATATCCACGGTGTCCACCGCCAAATATGTGATGCCCTATTTCCTGACCGATTTTATGGATGCCAACCCCGGGGTGGACCTCGTTATGGATGTGACCAACAAGCAGAAAGTGATTCGCAGCCTGGAGGAGAATGAAGTGGACTTTGCAATGGTTTCCGTCCTTCCGGACCACCTGAAAATAAAACGGGTGGAACTGATGCAGAATAAATTGTACCTGGTGGGAGGTACTGCGCGAAAACGCCCGAAAAACCTTTCAGCCATACGGATCCTGAGGGAACAACCTCTTATCATCCGGGAGCCCGGGTCTGCCACCCGGAATGCCATGGAGGCCTTTATGGAACAGCGCGATATCCAAAACCCCCGAAAGCTGGAGCTGACCAGTAATGAGGCCCTTAAACAGGCCCTTATCGCCGGGCTTGGCTACTCTATCATGCCCCTGATCGGGCTGAAGAATGAATTGAAAAATAAGGATCTTGAAATCCTACCCATGCGGGGGCTCCCGGTAATCACGCACTGGAACCTGATCTGGCAGCAAGCCAAGAACCTGTCTCCCACGGCCCGGGCATTCCTGGATTATATACAGGAAGAAAAAGACCGGATTATACACGAGCGGTTCGCCTGGTTTGAGAATTATGGGTAGGGTTTGGGTCAGGAACCCCCAATCCAGAAACTGACTCCCACAATTGCGTAAAAGGTGGGGTCCAGCTTTTCCGTTACACTGCCTTCCTCAGTCAGAATGGTGGCCGGACTCTGGGGAAGGGCCAGGGAGGGGTAGAAGGAAAAAACGAAATGTTTGTAAAAGTAATGGGCCGGGAATTCCAGCTCCAGGTTGAGCACCTTGAAGGAAGAAGCTTCCACCAGACGGACTTCTCCGCTTCCGGTTCCGGTGGATCCCGAACCGGAGCCGCTTCCTTTGCGATTCCCCAGGCGGCTGGTGTTGTAATAGGCTTCATAGAATCGCTGGGTACCCGCATACATCGAGATTCCCGGCTGCAGGTAGAGGTGGTTGTTTAGAGCAAACCAGCTCTTGCTGAGCCCAATTCCCAGGAAATAATCCGGGTTTCCTGCGCTATTTAGATACGTGCTGAATCTCAGGGAGGTCTCCACCCAGTCCCAGTCATAGTCAAGCATCGCCGTCAGGTCCCCGGAGGTTTCGGATTTGACGTTATAGCTGTCCTCACTGAATAAATAGGCCGTAGCCGATAGGTTTCCGCTAAAGTCTCCTTTTGTAAACTGATAACCGCCTCCTAGCATGATCAGGTCTATCCTGCCTTCCCCTGAAGCCACAAGGTAGGACGCTGACCCTTCCGCATACCACCCGGATTTATGATAATACCCCAGGGAAGGCATCAGATACGGGGCGGCTATCGAATCGCGACGTCCCATGAAGACGGCATCACTCACATAGTAAAGGCCCGGCATCAGATAGGAGAATGCCTGATGTTCCGGTTCGGTCCCGCCGGATTTTCGGTCCTGGGACCAGACTGGGGCCACCAATACTGCAGATAGCAGAAGCCAAAATAAAAAGGTACTTTTCACGGGCTTGGGTTTTACAGGTCCATCGCACTGGTAAAAGTACGCTGCACATACCCCGTCAGGAAATGACCTGTATCAGTTTTAAGCCCAATGACTATGGGAGTTTTGGGTAGCCTTTGTCACATGGAAGCCTCCCGGAGCGATGGGGATTATTTCCCGGCAATGGGGGAGGGGTCAAAAACCAGATGCCGGTCCCGGACCCGGCCGAACCTGGTGAGCAGCATATCCATCAGGTAGTTCTGGTAAACACGCCAGGGCCTTCTGGATCCGTTTTTGGGCAGGATGTGTATCGCCCGTTTCATGTATCCGGAATCCAGGGGCAGGAATTCCTCCTCCTGTATGTCGCCCGGAACCCTGGGTACCACCACTTCGTATCCTTTGCGGTCCATATAATTCAGGATCCGGCAAACCAGGTTGGCGGTCAGATCCGTTTTCAGGGTCCAGGAATTGTTGGTATATCCAAAGGCCAGGGCGAAATTCGGGACCCCGCTCATCATCATTCCCTTGTATACCAATACCTCATGTGTATCCAGCGGAATTCCCCCAACGGTGACACGGGCACCCCCAAGAAGCTTCATCTTAAGGCCGGTGGCAGTGACAATGATATCCGTTTCCAGGACCTCCCCGGATTTCAGGGCAATTCCCCCGGGCGTGAAATGTGAAATTTCCCCGGTGACCACCTCGGCCTTGCCTCCTTTGATGGCTTTGAAAAGATCCCCGTCCGGGATTACGCAGAGTCTCTGGTCCCAGGGCTTGTACTTGGGATTGAAGTGCTTTTCCACCGGATACCCTTCAGGCAGCTCTGCTGCGGCTCCCTTCATAAGAAGGTTTTTCATCCGGTCCGGGAAGGCGCGTGAAAAACCGAATAATCCCATTGTCATCATCAGGTTCCGCCACCGGGTAAGCCGATAGGCCAGGCGGCCCGGGAGCCATTTCTTAAGGCTGATGTAGAGCCCGTTTCGGTTGGGCAGTTTCATTATGTACGTGGGGGATCGCTGTACCATGGTCACGTGGGCGGCTTTCTCGGCCAGGGAGGGGACCAGGGTTACCGCAGTTGCCCCGCTGCCAATCACGGCCATCTTCTTACCTGTATAGTCCAGGTCTTCCGGCCAGAACTGCGGATGGATGATCGGCCCCTCAAAGGAGGCTTCCCCATCAAACCCGGGCCGGTATCCTTCCTCATAGCTGTAATATCCGGCGCACATATACAGAAATCGGGCTTTGAGGGTACTGGTCTGTTTCCCATGGGCCACCTGAAGCGTCCATTGCGCATCTTCCCAGTCCCAGTCTGCAGAGAGGACCTTATGGCCAAACCGGATGTTCTTATCGATGCCATTTTCTTCGGCGGTTGCCTTCAGGTAATTCCGGATGGATTCCCCATCGGAGAGAGATTTTGGGTTCTCCCAGGGTTTGAAGCGGTACCCGAAGGTGAACATGTCCGAATCCGAGCGGATCCCGGGGTAGCGGAACAAATCCCAGGTACCCCCGATGCGCTCCCGTGCCTCCAGGATGGTGTAGTGCTTGCCAGGGCACTTTTCCTTCAGCCAGTAGGCCGTGCCTATACCGGAGATGCCGGCGCCGACGATGATCACATCGTATGCTAACTCAGTTCTTTTTTCCATTTGTCAGGTCCTTCAATTTTAAAGGAGATAATCCCCTGCACGAGGACCGGTCCCCAAGCAGGAATAAAACGTTTTGCATGTTCCCATACACCTATCAGCCAGGAAGGTGAGGGCAGGGGCCTTAATCGGCACCGCTCACTTCCAGGTACTGAATTTTGGGATCGGCCTCAGGACTCAGGGTAAACGCCACCCGTAAGGTGTCCTTCTCCCCGTACAGGTCAAAAGTACCCCTCAGCTGGTTCCAGGGTTCCATGTCTCCCATGCCCAGGATGGGGCCAGCCTGTTCCAGCAGCGGACGGATCTGGTCCATGCGCCGTTTTTTATCCGCATCCAAAAAGAAATTCTCAGCCATGATTTCTGCCTCCAAAGCGGCATCTCCATCCTGAATCCATTGGGTCACCTGCCCTTGTCGTGTTTTCAGGATTTCTGAGGTCCCGGTTTCCCTGGCCTGCAATTCCAGTTCTTCAAAGAGGAGGGTTACGATTTCTTCATAGGGCCAGGGGGAGGTATAGGTGACGTTGCAAAACGCCATCAGCCCGATGCCGAGGTCCGGGTAGAAGACATAGTTGCTTCCGAAGCCCGGAAGGGCCCCTCCGTGGGAGACCCGTCGGGTTCCGTGGCAGTTTTCCATGATTCCCAGGCCATACCCGTATCCGGACATCACAGGGCAGGGTTCGTCATTCCAGTCACGGGCGCTTGAATAGAGGCGGGCAAACTGGGGTTGTTGCATCTTCCTCAGGGAACTGCGCTTTACGGGCCCAGTTTCCGGGTCACTCCTGGGTGGCCAGGCGGAGAGGTGGAAGCTGACGTATTTGCTGAAATCTTCAATAGTAGTGATCAGTCCGCCCATGGCGCCGTAGCTGCCGTCGTGGAGCATGGGGGCAATCGTCAGGCTGTCCGGGGCATACCCGATGGCGAGCCGGTCCTCGGGTACGTCTTCATATTCCCAGTACGTATCCGACATCCCAAGGGGTTTAAGGATCTCATCCGTGATGAATTTCTGATAAGGCACTCCGGAAACGTTGGAAATAATAAGCCCCAGGAGCGCATAGCCGGTATTGCTGTATTCAAAGCCGTGGGAGGGTGGATTGGAAAAACTGGGGCCTGTTGTCATCAGGTCCTTTAGCATTTTTACAGATTCTTCCAGCTGCCGGTCCCCCCATGGGTTGTCCTCCGGAAAGCCGGCCGTCATCGTGAGCAGGTTTTCCACGGTTATCGGTGGGGAATCAGCGGTGGGGTAGGGGATGTCGGCCATTTCGGGTATGTGTACATAGGCGGGATCGTGAAGGGAAATTTTTCCGTCCTCCACCAGTTTCATGATGCCCATGGCGGTGAAGCTCTTGGTCATGGAAGCGATCCGGAAGGCAGCCTGAGCGCTTGCCGGAAGCT
>CBDUBB010000143.1:0-6306 GCA_965365265.1 uncultured Flavobacteriaceae bacterium | reverse complement strand
GGTCAGAACCGCTTGCAGGAGGCACGGGTGCTGGTCGTTGGCGCCGGAGGCCTGGGCGTACCGGCATGCCTTTACCTAAATTCAATGGGTGTAGGTACCCTGGGGATTGTGGACGCAGATGTGGTGGAAACCTCTAACCTGCATCGTCAGCCTGTCTACAGGGCAGCAGATGTGGGCAAACGCAAGATTGACGTTCTTGCAGATCACCTGAAGGCGCAAAACCCCCATACGCGTGTGGCGCGCTACCCCGTATTTTTAATGCCATCCAATGCTTTGGACCTTCTGGAAGACTATGACCTGGTGGTGGATGCCACGGACCGGATCCCCACCCGATACCTCCTCGACGATGCCTGTGTAATCCGGGGAATTCCATGGGTGTACGGGGCCCTACATGGGTTTGAAGGGCAACTCAGCGTCTTTAACTATCAGGATGGGCCCACCTACCGGTGCCTCTTCCCCCAGATTCCAAAACCAGGGGAAATCCCGGATTGCAACCAACTGGGAACCCTGGGGGTGTTACCAGGGATTATCGGCACGCTCCAGGCACTTGAGGCTGTAAAAATACTCTGTGGCCTGGGCGAAGTCCTTTCAGGCAGGCTTTTGTTGTTCAACGCCCTGGACCAGGGATCCCGCCAAATGCGGTTTCCCAAAGACCCTGTGCAGGTTGCCAGGGAGATCAGGGACGACGCTCATTACAATGCATCCGTATGCGAGACCGGGGGTGCCATTAGTGTTGAAGAATACCTGGAACGATGCAGAACCGGTGACCCGCATCTTCTGGTGGATGTCCGGGAAGAAACCGAATTCGAAGACTTTCACCTTCCCGATTCCCTGAATATCCCCCTGATGGAACTTCAGGAGCGGATAAAGGAACTCGAGGGCACCCAGGAGGTCTACCTGATCTGCAAATCCGGAAGCCGAAGTGCGCAGGCCTACCGAACCCTGGAGGGACGACTCCGGGGAACCTCCCTTAAATGGATCCTCGGCGGGGTGCAGGACCTCCAGGCACAACCTTCCTGAAATAGCCCTCAGAAAAAAAGGAGTACAGAAGTATAAACTTTGAGGGGGCGGACCAATTTGGCCAGCTTCAGGCAACTGCTTTTTTCTGCAACCTGAAACGGATAAAACGATAGAAGTACTGGAAATTGCCATTGTGCCAAATAGCAAAGAAAAAGACCGTATACAACAGCCAGTCGGGCAGTAAAGGAGTTGCATAATAGGTTTTCAGCACAAGGAAGATCATGGCAACCGAGGCAATCCCCAGGGAAATAAGCGTTCTCCTTCCCCTGAAATTCAGTAAAATCATCAATAAAATCAACACGCCTAATACCGGTTTTGCATGCAGCAGGACTGGGACCAGCTGTTCGTTTTCAATGTCAAAAAAGAGGACCATGGCGCTCATATAGGCGGTCAGGCACAGAGGGCACTTGGGGATCAGGATCAGCAGAATGGTGGAAAGCAACGACATAGAACCATTGGCCCCGTCCCCTTTTTTAGCCGGCGATAAAGGGGTTTTGCAGCATTTGGTCTCAGCCGGTTTCATGTACATCACTAGAATTTGGCCCTATAAGGTACAAAAAGATACGATTCCCCTTTTTTGAATTTACTTTTATTCTGGGGCAATATCAAAAAGCCGTCGGTTTTGACCAGGTTTGCAAAATCTCCGGATCCATTACCCTTAACAGGATCTGCCAGCAGCGTGCCATCCGGGCAGCTCTCCAGCCGGGCTTCCAGGAAATAGACCAGGTCTGGTGCAAATTGGGTGTCTTTTTTAAGGGACACATACAGGGGGGGGCGGTGGATGTTCAGGGATTTGTCCAGCCAGTACCTGAGATAAACATATACGCATACAAAGGAAGAGACCGGATTTCCGGGGAGGGCAAAAATCTTTTTACCCTCCGGGCTGCTTCCAAACCAGAATGGTTTTCCGGGCCGCTGCTGTATTTTGTGGAAATGTCGTCGGACCTTCAGGGATTTGAGGACCTCCGGCAGGTAATCGAACTTCCCTTTGGAAACCCCTCCGGTAAAGATGAAAAGGTCATAGGTTTCCAGGAGGTTGGAAATGGCCTTTTCCATGGCCTTTTTGTCATCCGGAAGGTGTTGGAGATCGGCTTGCATCCCCCAGTCCTTTAACGTGCTTTGAATCCCGTAGACGTTGGATCGGCGTATCTGGTGCAACTCAGGGGTGTCCTGGACATCCACCAGTTCATCCCCTGTGGATATGATCACGGCCCGCGGTAATTTTCGGATCCTGAGGGTGGGTTTGCCCACCGAGGCGGCGATGTTGATCTCGGCACTGGACAAACGCGTCCCCTTCCTTACGATGACTGTGCCTTCCGGGAGGTCGATCCCCTTAAAATGGATGTTCTGCCTTGCCTGGAGGGAGTCTAGAAGGACCCGGGCTGTGCCTTTCCCAATCTCCAGGTCCTCATACCGGATGACGGTATCCGTGTTTTCGGGCATAATCGCCCCTGTCATGACCTCTATGCAGTGCCCGGGATTTTGCATCGTTTTTCGGGCCGTCCCTGCCGGGGCAACCTCCTGGATCGGGAAGTCCCGTTGCCCGTCGGCAAAAGCGGCATGGCTAATTGCAATGCCATCCATGGTAACCCTGTCAAAAGGAGGGAAGTCACGGTCTGCAATCAGGTCTTCGGCCAGGTACTGCCCAATACAGTCAGCAAGCCTTCGCTCTTCTTCTATAAACTCCTCCCGGTGTGCTTCCAGTATCGACAGCGCCTGCTCGTATGTAATAAATGTATTCTCCATTCTTTCTTTTTCCTGGACTTAGTTTTAAGAATAGTTCAACAGTTATGTAATATAAGTATTCTTAAATTTACGAGCCTTTGCTCAGAAGAGCTGGCCCCAACCCATTAAGGAAAGACCGTCATGAAGGAAATTAAATCAATTCTAAAATTATACAATGCGCTGAAACACTCGGATGAAAAATGCGCAATTGCCCAGGTAGTCCGGGTAGAGGAGTCCTCATACCGCAGGGAAGGCGCCCGGATGCTGGTGTTTGAATCGGGTGTTTTCGAAGGGGGAATCAGTGGCGGATGCCTGGAAGGGGACGCCCTTCAGCGTTCGCAGATCGCCATCCTGAAGCAGGAACCCTCTATTGTGACCTATGACACCTCCAAGGAAAAGGAAATCGGGGTGGGATTGGGATGCAACGGGATTATCGACGTCCTTATTTCTCCTATTTCTGAGGATTCACCCCTGATGGCCATGCTCGAGGAATGTACCAGGGTACGGGAGGAACACCTGATAGCCACCGTTACGGCCCTGAGCGGTAGTTTGGAATCAGTAGCCCTGGGGAAAAGCTTTTACTTCGATGCGAAAACCAGTGACCTGAGGGGCTGCCCGGATGGGGATTTTCGTGACTTTATATTGGACCGGGTAGCTGAAGTGCGCAGTCGAAAGAAGTCCGGGACGTATACATATGAAAGCAGGGAAGCAACGGCCCGTGTGTTTGTGGAACTGATCCCGCCCCCATACCATCTTGCCATCTACGGGGACAATTACGATGTGTATCCCATTCTGGAAATGGCCAAAGTCATGGACTGGGAAGTAAGTCTGACCGGTAATATCCAGAAGCTCAAGAAGGAAAAACTGGAAGCGGTTGCCAACCTGTATCCGAAAGACGGGGATGCCCGTCCGGGGATCGACAGGCGGACGGCAGCCATTCTGATGGCCCATGATTACAAGACAGATATCTCCAATTTGAAGGAACTTATCAAGAGTCCGGCCCCCTACATTGGCTCCCTGGGGCCCAGGAAACGCTTTGAGAAAATGCTGAAGGAACTCCAGGGCGAAGGCATTGAATTTTCCAGGGAGGAAATGGCCCGGATCTATGCCCCCTGCGGCCTGGAAATTGGCGCAAACACGCCTGAAGAGATCGCCACCAGTATTTTTTCCGAGGTTCTCAGTGCGTTTTCCGGTAAAACGGGGGGAATGTTGCGGGAGAAGAGCGGCCCGATTCACGAACGCGAATAAAGGTCCTTCCGGCTCAGAAAAGCGGTCTACCGCCTACCGGTTACTGCCTCCGTTCCCAGAGGATATTGCTTTCCCGTTCCCGGGAAACTGCCTCCGAAATGATACGGATGGCCTTATCGATATCCTCCTCCAGGGTATACCGCCCGATACTCAGCCTCAGGGAGGCATATGCCAGGCTTTTTTCCACTCCCATGGCCCTGAGGACGTGTGATGGTTCCACAGAGGCCGAATTGCAGGCGGATCCATTCGATACGGCAATTTTCCGACTGAGGGCATTCAAAAGGTTCGTCCCGTCCACAAAGGGAAAGGAAAAGTGGGAGGTATTGGGCAGCCGCTGAACCGACTGGTTATTGGAGACTGCCAGCTCGATTTCCGAAAGCCCGGCGTCAAGTCGGTCCCTTAGGCCCTCCAGCCGTTCCTTTTCATCGGACAGGTATTCTGAGGCCAGGGAAATCGCCCTTGCCAGGCCTGCGATGAGCGGGGTATTGATCGTGCCGC
Source organism: uncultured Flavobacteriaceae bacterium (assembly GCA_965365265.1). GTDB lineage: Bacteria > Bacteroidota > Bacteroidia > Flavobacteriales > Flavobacteriaceae > Robiginitalea. Next base: position 1,815 of record CBDUBB010000143.1, on the reverse strand, counting down.
CCCGCTGTCCTTTTTGCTGCCCGCCGCCCTGTATAAAACTCGGCAGGACCGGGGCTTCCTTATTTAGGTTGGTGTATACCAGCCCGATCCCCTTGGGCGCATAGACCTTGTGCCCGGAAAAACAGGCATAGTCAACCAGGTCCAAAACGGCTTGCAGGGGCACTTTGCCCAGGGCCTGTGTCGTATCTGAGAACAGGAGGGAACCATTATCTCTGGACAGGGTTGCGATTTCTTCAAGCGGCTGGATAACCCCGGTTTCATTATTGGCATACATGACGGCTACCAGGGCAGTCTCCGGTTTCAGGGCCTGCCTGAAATCCTCTATGCGAATCAGACCCTGCTGATCCACATCCAGATAGGTAACCTCAACGCCCTCCGTCTCCAGAAAGGCACAGGTGTCCAGCACTGCTTTGTGTTCTGCCTTTGTAGTCAGGATATGATTCCTGTCCTTTCGGCCATTTCGTACCACCCCTTTGAGAATGGTATTGATGCTTTCGGTCGCCCCGGAAGTAAAGAGCAATGAATCCGGGGAACAGTTCAGGGTGTTTGCAATTTCGAACCGGGCCTCTTCCACAGCACTCTTTGCCAGCCAGCCATACGGGTGGTGACTGCTGGACGGGTTGCCAAAATGCTCTTGGAAATAGGGAAGCATGGCCTCGAGCACCTCTGGGGCACAGGGGGTGGTGGCATTGTAGTCGAAATAAAGCTGGGAATACATCCTACTTGTACTGCTTTCAGTCGTTCAAAAATAGGCAATATCTGCAACAAGTGCCCAGATTCGGTGGTTTGGGGCGTATTTCCTTAAGACTTTGTTAATTTATCTCATTGCAGTTGTGATAATTGTCATATCTGAATAAATTAGGTATCTTTATTAGTCACCTGACATTTTAATCCCTAATAAATTTTCTAATACATAATATATTATGATCCCAGCCAAATTCACGTATCACAAGGCGACTTCTGTAAAGGATGCAGTTGCTTTGGCAGAGAACCTTGGCGAGGAGGCCAAGTTCATGTCTGGCGGGCACAGCCTGTTGCCCATGATGAAACTTCGGTTCGCCACGCCCGAACACATTATTGACATCAGTAAGATCGAAGGTCTTTCTTACATAAAGGAGGAAGGAGACCTGCTGAAAATCGGCGGACTGACCACACAGACCGAAATGGAGCATTCTAAATTGCTTCAGGAGAAGTACCCTATTTTTTCCGATGCCATCAAATTGACGGCAGATCCGTCAGTCCGAAATGCGGGGAAGATAGGCGGGAATATCGCTCACGGGGATGCTGCAAACGACCAGCCGGCACTTATGCTTGCCATGCGCGCGACTATTGTAGCCGAAGGTCTGGATGGTAGGAAAAACATTCCGATAGATGACTTTTTCCACGGATTCTACATGACCGCTCTGGAACCCACGGATGTCCTGGTAGAAATACACGTGCCCAAAGCAGGAAAACACAGTGGAGGCGCTTACCATAAAGTAGAAAGGAAGGTTGGGGATTATGCGACCGCCGGGGTAGCGGTCTACCTGGAGCTGGATGATGACGGGGTGTGCCGGGAAATTGGCATTGGCCTGACCAACGTTAGTGCTGTCCCAATGCGGGTGGAACGGGCAGAGGATTTGCTTAGAGGAAAGACCATTACCGAAGACCTGATGGAGCAGGCCGGAAAGATGGCAAGCGAGGACTGCGAACCCACCTCGGATTTACGGGGGTCAGAGGCTTTCAAGCGGTCCCTGGTAGCCACGATCACTAAAAAAATGTTGAACAAGGCCCTGGAACGGGTGAGATTCCGTAAATTGTTATGGACCAAAGAGG
>CBDUBB010000142.1:0-6409 GCA_965365265.1 uncultured Flavobacteriaceae bacterium | reverse complement strand
AGAGGGTGTCTTTTTCCATCACAAGGTATTCGACACGGCTGGGTTCCAGACTGGGGGTGACAGAGCTTTCTTCATCCTCTGCAGGCGGTTCCTGATAGCCCGTATTGGTTGTCGTTCGTGGTTCTGAGTCAAAGGCCGCAGTGGCAAAAGCTGCATGCCGCCTACTTCTCTAAAGGATATCTCTGCATCATTACACAGGTCCCCTGCCCGGAAGAAGAAATTTTCAAACGTTTTGCCCAGGCCTTCGACCTGACCTATACCCGCTTCCTCGATCTGAAAAAAGCGGAATCCCAGGCGAGGGAATCGCAAATTGAAGCAGCCCTGGAGAAAGTACGCAGCCGCTCCCTGGCCATGCACCACAGTGATCAAATGCAGCAGGTGGCCGACGAAATATTTGAACAGCTGCACGGGCTGGGACTGGAAATGGATGCCATAGGGATGAGCGGCGTGATCTCCCCCGAATCATCCTATGAGGTTTGGGTAGGGGGGTCCGGGTTTACAAGACCCCTCACGATTCCCTATACGGATTCCACCCAGGTCCAGCGTGACTACAATGAGGCCATTGCAAACAGGCCTCCTCTGTTTGCCAGGACCTATTCCGGTAACCTAAAGAAGGAATACATTGACTTCCTGCTGGGTCAGAATGATTTCCCCGAGGAATTGCATAAAAAGATGGTGGATTCCGAGGCATTTTCAACTTCCCTTGCTTTTGCCAAAAATTCCGGGATCCAGATTGCCAGATATACCGCAGCGCCTTACTCGGATCAGGAAAACGAGATCCTGAAACGCTTCTGTCGCGTATTCGAGCAGGCCTATATCCGTTTTCTGGATTTGAAAAACGCCGAGGCCCAGAACCGGGAATCCGAGATACAACTGGCCCTGGAGCGGGTTCGTGCCAAGGCCATGGCAATGCACTCCACGGAAGAGCTGGGGGAAGTGCTCTGTGTGCTGTTCGAACAATTTGATTTTCTGGGGATCAACCCGGTGCTGACCCACCTGACCCTTTTTGACGAGGAAAATGAGACCTTCAGCCTGCGGATAACCACCAGCCCTGAAAACAAGATCCTGAGGGAACAGATCATCGATGTGGAGGCCGTGGAGGCCTGGAAGACTTCGCTTGAAAACTGGAGAAAGGGGGACGAAAATACCGTTGACTGCATTGCATATCCCCCGGAGGTGCTGCCCGGGGTCTGGGAGGTCATGCACGAGGTCATGTCTTCCCTCCCGGAAGGCCATAAGATCTATCCTGAAGATTTTCCCGACGGCCTTTATACCACCCAGGGGCACTGCAAGTACGGGTATATCGGCTTTAACCACACCCGTCCCGCCACTGAGGAGGAAAAGGATATCGTGTCCCGTTTTGCAGCGGAATTCGGCCGGGTCTACCAGCGCTTCCTCGAATTGAATAACGCAGAAGCCCAGGCACGGGAATCGGAAATCCAGCTGGCCCTGGAGCGGGTACGCGCCCGTACCATGGCCATGCACAAAAGTGAGGAACTGGGCGAAGTGGCTGCAGTGCTTTTCGAGCAGATCGATCTTCTTGGAGCTACACCGGAGCGTTTGAATATTGGGATTGTCAGGGAAGAGGAAGGAGTCTTTGAATGGTGGTCCACAGAACAGGGAGGAAAGCAGATAGACCGCCTTTTTAAAGGAGAAATAAGCGAGCCAACCACCATATCCAAGGTCTATGCCGCCTGGAAAGAAGGGCGGAATCGGGTTGAAATTGAGCAATCGGGGAAGGAGTTGCAGCAATGGATCCGTTACCTGACAGAAGTCATCGGACTGCCCTTTGACGACCGGTTAATCAGGGACCGCAGGGTACATTCTGCCGCCATGTTCAAACACGGATGCCTGCTGGTTTCCTCTCCGGAATTCCTGACAGAAGAGTCCATGATACTGCTGGAACGTTTCAGCAGCGTCTTTGAACAAACCTATATCCGTTTCCTCGATCTGCAGAAAGCCGAAGCCCAGGCCCGGGAAGCCGAAATCCAGCTTTCCCTGGAACGCATTCGGGCAAGGACGATGGCCATGCAGGAGTCCGCGGAGCTCACTGACGTGTTATCCATCGTTTTTCAGCAATTGAAAATACTCGGCGTGGAAGCGGTCTGGACACACCTTACCCTGGTTCATCTGGAGGAGAACGCGTTCACCTACCGGATGACGGGGCGAAACGGGGAGCGTATCATGGCCGAAGAAAGAATTGCCCTGGATGCTTCAGAGCATTGGGCACATTCCGTGGAATCCCTCAAATCCCCCGACCCGGACCCAATCATCCGGTTTAAAATTCCGCCGGAAGGCCTCGATACCATTTGGGAGCTTTTTGACGGGATTTTCTCGAAGCTTCCAAAAGGGGACAAAGTGTCCCCGGGGGACTTCCCCGAAGGACTGTATACCACAGAGGCTTACAATAGATTCGGCTATTTGGGAATCAACCAAACCAGGGAAGCCACCCCGGAAGAGGCCGACATCCTGCTGCGTTTTGCCACGGAGTTTGGCAGGCTCTACCAGCGGTTCCTGGATTTGCAAAACGCCGAAATAAGGGCCCTGGAAGCCAGGATCGAAGCGTCTCTAGAACGCGTACGGGCTGCCTCCATGGCCATGCATAACAGTTCTGAATTATTTAATGTCATCAATATCCTCAGTCAGCAGCTGGCCCAATTGGGTATTGAGATGGATGCGGCCATGATCAATGAGAAGGTGGAAGGCTCAAAGGACTGGTACATGTGGCTGGCGATCCCATCCGGCAGCAAAGAAGTTTACACGCGAAGGGAACAGGTACATGTACCCTATATCAGAAGTGCTGCCTTCGACCGGATTAATCGATTTGAAAATGAAGGAAAATCGGTCTTTTCTGATCAACTGACCAAGTCCCAGAAGGACTACATATTCAGGCACTACTTCAAAAATTCCAACCACAGGGATGTTCCACAGGCCAGACAGGATTTTATACTTTCGCGCCCCGGATTATCCAGGACCACCGTTTTATCTAAAAATTCATACATCCAGTTCTATCGCTATTCCCTGGAAGTTTTTAGCGAAGAGGAAAATCAGGTGTTGGAGCGTTTCGGCAGTGTTTTTGAACAATCGTACACCCGTTTCCTCGACCTGAAAAAAGCGGAAGCACAGGCACGGGAAGCTGAAATCCAGCTTTCTCTGGAACGCATTAGGGCCAGGACAATGGCCATGCAGGAGTCCACTGAACTGACTGAAGTGCTGCCCGTAATCTTTCAGCAGTTGAAGTTGCTGGGTGTGGAAACGGTCTGGGCACACCTTACCCTGATCCATCTGGAAGAGAACGCTTTCACGTACCGGATGACGGGACGGAACGGCGAGCGTATCATGGCAGAAGAAAAGGTAGCTCTGGATGCCTCCGACCACTGGTCCCATATTGTGGATTCCTTTAAATCGGAGAACCCGGACCCCATCACCTGGTTTGAAGTACCCCCGGAAGGCCTCGATGTCATTTGGGATCTTTTTGACGGGATCTTCTCGAAGCTTCCAAAAGGGGAGAACGTGTCCCCGCAAGACTTTCCCGACGGACTGTATACAACCCAGGCCTATTGTAAATTCGGTTATCTGGGCATCAACCAGAGCCGGAAGGCGACCTCTGAAGAGGCCGACATCCTGCTGCGTTTTGCCACGGAATTCGGTAGGCTTTACCAGCGTTTCCTCGATTTGCAGAACGCAGAGAAAAGGGCGCGGGAAGCCCAGATCGAAGTAGCTCTGGAGCGGATCCGGGCCCGTGCCATGGCCATGCAGCATACGGAAGAACTCAATGAGGTAATCGGGCTGCTCTGCGAGCAATATGATTTCCTGGGGATCAACCCCGTTTGTGCCCACCTTTCCCTGATTGATTTGGAAAACCATCGTTTCTCCCTGCGCCTGAGCGGCAAAAAAGGGGCGCGGAACGTCGGGGAAAAGATCATTGACCTGGATGCGATGGCCGAATGGAAAGAAACCGTCGACCGCTGGAAGCAAAGCATCCCCCAAAGCCACCAGTGCCTGGTGTACAAAGGCGACTCGGTATATGAATTGTTTGGGGTCCTGGACGACCTGGTCCAGACCATGCCAAAAAAATACAGGGTGGGCCCGGAAGACTTTCCCGATGGGCTCTACTCCTGCGAAGGGCAGAACAAATTCGGCTACCTCGGTTTTAACCACAGCCGTCCTCCCACGGAGGAGGAAATATCCATCGTAATCCGGTTTGCACGGGAATTCGAACGTATCTACCAACGGTTTCTCGACCTGGAAAAGGCAGAGGCCCAGGCGCGGGAAGCCCGGATAGAAGCCGCACTGGAGCGGGTACGGGCCAAGACCATGGCCATGCACAACACCGATGATATTGCCGACACCGTAATTACTTTTTTTGAAGAGCTCGTAGGCCTTGGCCTGGATGAGACCATGCGGGCCGGTATTGGCATACTGAGCCAGTCCGAACAGATGAAGCTTTGGACCGCATCGGTGCCCGGAACTTCCAAAACCATTCTTCATTCAGGTTTCCTGGATATGTCCCGACACCCATTGCTAAAAGGAGTTAAGCGTGCCTGGACCAAAGGGGATCCCCATTTTTCATATATCCTAAAAGGTAAAGACCTGAAGGCTTATTTCAGGAACCTCAATGAGGCCAAGGAGTACCCTGTAGAATTCGACCTCAACACGCTTCCGGAAACCATCAACCACCGCAGTATTCCTTTCAAGGATGGAACCTTGTTCGCATTTACCAAATCTCCACTTCCGGAGGATATAATCAAAACCCTGGAACGCTTCGCAGCGGTCTTCGGGCAGACCTATACCCGCTACCTGGACCTGGAACGGGCCGAGAAACAGGCCAGGGAATCCAAAATCGAGGCTGCCCTGGAACGGGTTCGTGCCAGGGCCCTGGCCATGCACAGTTCAGAAGATCTGAGAGAGACGATAACGACCATTTTTGAGGAATTAAAAAACTTAAATGTAAAAACATTGCGCATGGGGCTGGGATTGCTCAACCCGGACAAACCCGAAGGCGAAATCGTTACCTCGCGAATTGGTGACAATGACGAAATCATTGAAGTCAGCGGAACTTTTGAACTGGTCGGGCATCCGATACTTGACGGGATCTACGACCATTTTAAAAGACAACTCGATCATTTCCCCATTCTGGAAGGCGATGAAATCAACAGCTATTATGCTGCCCTCACCAAGTCTGTGGATGTTCAGGGCTATGGGACGGACGCAAGACACTACGGCTGTTTCCTCTATTTTCCTGAGGGGTGCCTGTATGCCTGGGCTGCCCAGCAACATTCTGAAGCACAGATTGAAATTCTGAAGAAATTTTCAAGGGTTGTGGAGATTACCTACCGGCGCTATAATGACCTCATAGAATCCGAAGCCCGCGAAAAAGAGGCAATCAAACAGGCCTCCCTGGACCGTGTCCGGGCGGAAATCGCCTCGATGCGGACCACTGAGGACCTGGAACGGATCACCCCCCTGGTATGGAAGGAACTGACCACCCTTGGCATTCCGTTTTTCAGATGCGGGGTCTTTATCATGGATGAAGTGAGCCAGTTGGTACATGTGTATTTGACCACACCACAGGGGGAGGCTTTGGCCGCCATGGACCTACCCTTTGATTTTGATATGTCCCTAATCCAAAAAGGGGTCGAGCACTGGAGAAAACAGGAACCACTCGTTGAGGAATGGAACCAGAAGCAGTTTATTGAAATGACCAAAAAGCTTATGGAGCAGGGGCAGGTCAAAAGTGCCAGGTCCTATCAGGCGGGTGAAAAGCCCCCGGAACGACTGGTACTCCATCAGGTACCTTTTGCCCAGGGTATGCTGTATGTTGGAAGCGCCGAGCTACTCTCCAGTGAAGAGATGGATATCGTTCAGGCCCTTACCAGGACCTTTGCCGTGGCCTATGCGAGGTATGAGGATTTTAAGGAACTGGAAAAAGCGAAGAAAAAGGTTGAAAATACGCTTGCAGACCTCAAAGCCACCCAGGCCCAGCTCATCCAGTCCGAAAAGATGGCTTCCCTGGGGGAACTCACTGCGGGCATTGCCCACGAGATCAAGAACCCGTTGAACTTTGTGAACAATTTCTCTGAGGTGAGCCGCGAGTTGCTGGAAGAACTCATGGAGGAAATGGAAAACGGGGACCTTGAGGAGGTCAGGGCCCTGGCCGGGGACGTCATACAGAACCTGGATAAAATCGTACATCACGGTCAGCGTGCCGACAGCATCGTCAAAGGCATGCTGCAGCACAGCCGAAGTGGAGATGGAAAAAAGGAACCCACCGACCTGAACGAACTGATCCGCGCCGAGATTCGGCAGAGAAACCTCCCCGGCGGACGCGATTCGGCCCGCTCCAATCCCGATGTCCTCTCGGACCACCAACTCGTCTCGGTCCAAAGGAACGTCCAGTATCAGTTAG
>CBDUBB010000141.1:0-6414 GCA_965365265.1 uncultured Flavobacteriaceae bacterium | reverse complement strand
TGCCCTCCGGTCTTTTACCAGAGGGAGTCAATCCCAAACTGGGCCCTGATGCCACTGCCCTGGGGCAGATTTTCTGGTACACCCTGGAAGGACGGGATCCCGATGGTAGGGTTACGGGAGGTTGGGATCTGAATGAGCTTAGAAGCATACAGGATTTCTATGTGAAGTACGCCCTGTCTGCCGCAGGTGGTGAATCCGAGGTCGCTTCCATCGGGGGCTTTGTACAGGAATACCAGGTAGACGTAGACCCTGAACTGATGCGGCAGTACGGCATCCACCTCAAAGATGTCGTTCAGGCGGTAAGGTCATCCAACCGGGATATCGGCGCACAGACCCTGGAGATTAACCAGGCGGAATACCTCGTACGTGGCCTGGGATATGTAGAAAACCTCGCGGACATCGAAAACGCCGTGGTCGCTTCTGAAAACTTTACCGCCATCCGGGTGAAGGATATCGCACGGGTCCATCTGGGCCCTGCCCCAAGGCGCGGCATCCTGGACAAGGAAGGGGCCGAGGTGGTCGGTGGGGTAGTGGTGGCACGCTATGGAGCCAATCCGCTGGAAGTCATCGAAAATGTGAAGGAACGAATGGCCGAAATAGCCTCCGGATTGCCTTCCCGGGTACTGGAAGATGGCCGGACCTCCCAGCTGACCATCGTTCCCTTCTATGACCGGACCGAACTGATCCAGGAGACCCTGGGGACCCTTGAGGAAGCCCTCAGCCTGGAGATCCTGATCACCATTCTGGTCATTGTGGTCATGGTATTCAACCTGCGTGCGTCAATTTTGATCTCGGGCCTGCTGCCCGTGGCCGTGCTGATGGTTTTCATTTCCATGAAGCTTTTCGGGGTGGACGCCAACATCGTCGCCCTGTCGGGAATCGCCATTGCGATCGGGACCATGGTGGATGTGGGGGTCATCCTTTCCGAAAACATCCTACGGCACCTGGAGGAAAACAAGAACCGGGGAGCAACAGGGCAATTGCCCGTGAACACCGTGGTTTACAATGCCACGGAAGAAGTATCCGGGGCCATTCTGACGGCTGTGCTTACCACGATTATCAGCTTCATCCCGGTATTCACCATGATCGGGGCAGAGGGGAAACTCTTCCGGCCCCTGGCCTTCACCAAAACGATGGCCCTGGCCGCCTCTATTGTCATAGCCCTCTTTTTGATACCTCCTTTTGCGGCCTTTCTCTTTCGTAAAAGGGATTTTAAAAGCATTGGAGGATATGTGGCCAACGGGGTTCTGATCGCATCGGGAATCCTGGTGGTGGGTTATGGCTACTGGCTGGGTCTGGCCCTGCTGGGCTTCGGGGCCCTTGGCCTTCTCGGAGTCCTCCACCGGGAATCCCGACTGCCCGAGGGAATCCTGACAAAACTGGCTACCCGGCAGAACCTTTCCAGTATTGCCCTTTCCGCCATGGTCATAGTCGGGATGCTGGCCGCCTACTGGAGGCCCCTCGGGTTCGACCGGAGTATCGCTATCAACCTGGTATTCGTTGCCCTGATCTGTTTCGGGCTGTTAGGGGTCTTCTGGATCTTCCGAAAGTATTACACCCGCATACTGCGCTGGGCCCTGAGCAATAAACTGCTGTTTCTGAGCTTTCCGGCGACCCTGGTGCTGGTGGGTATCCTGATCATGCGCAATACAGGGGAGGAATTCATGCCTTCCCTGAACGAGGGGTCCTTCCTGCTGATGCCCACCTCCCTGCCCCATTCCGGGGTAGCCGAAAATAAAAGGGTCTTACAGCAACTCGACATGGCCGTCTCGGGAATCCCGGAGGTTGAAACGGTTGTCGGAAAGGCTGGCCGGGTGGAATCTGCCCTGGATCCCGCCCCCCTTTCCATGTATGAAAACCTAATCCAGTATCGGGAGGAATACCAACGGAATGAAGCGGGCAGGCCCCAGCGTTATCGGGTGAATGCGGAAGGCTTTTTCGAATTGAGTAACGGGAAACTGGTGGCCAACCCGAATTTTCCCCCCAGGGATTCGGCAACCACGGAAGCCGATATTCTCGTAGACCCCTTCCAGCTGGACCGCCGTCTCCTGATCCCCGATGCAGATGGAGAATACTACCGGAACTGGCGGCCTGAAATCGGTTCCCCAAATGACATCTGGGATGAGATCGTACGGGTTTCCCGCCTTCCAGGAGTTACCTCGGCCCCAAAATTACAGCCCATAGAAACCCGCCTGGTCATGTTGCAGACCGGGATGCGCGCCCCCATGGGAATTAAGGTGAAAGGTCAGCACCTAAAGGAGATCGAAGCCTTTGCCATGGAATTGGAAACGCTCCTGAAAGAGGTGGAAGGCGTTAAGGGAGAGGCTGTCTTCGCGGATCGTATTGTGGGCAAGCCCTATTTGCTGATCGATATTGACAGGCAGCGGCTGGCGCGGTACGGAATCACCATTGAACAGGTTCAGGAAATCCTTTCAGTGGCCGGGGGGGGGGCTCCCATCACCCAAAAGGGAGAAGGGCGTGAAAGGGATTCAGTTAGGGTGCGGTACCCCAGGGAACTGAGGGACAGCCCGGAGGATTTGAAGCAGATTTACGTGCCGGTGGCAAATGGCATCCCGGTCCCCCTGGGCGAATTGGTGGATATCCGCTATGAAAGGGGCCCCCAGGTGATCAAGAGCGAGGACACCTTTTTGGTGGGGTACGTCCTGTTTGATAAGCTGGACGGCTTTGCAGAGGTAGATGTAGTTGAAAACGCACAGGAATTGCTGAGACAAAAGGAAGCCGGCGGCGCGCTGGTAGTCCCTAAGGGGATCAGCTATGCCTTTACCGGGACCTATGAGAACCAGGTACGGGCGGCAAAGACGTTGTCAGTGGTGGTACCATTATCCCTGCTGATCATCTTTTTGATCCTGTATTTCCAGTTCCGGAGTACGGCTACCTCCCTGATGGTTTTCACAGGTATTGCAGTGGCTTTTGCGGGTGGCTTTTTGATGATCTGGTTGTACGGACAGGACTGGTTTTTAAATTTCAGTGTCTTCGGGGAAAACCTTCGGGATCTGTTCCAGATGCACCCCATCAACCTCAGTGTGGCTGTATGGGTCGGGTTTATCGCCCTTTTCGGCATCGCCACGGATGACGGGGTTGTGATGGCCACCTACCTGACCCAGACCTTTTCCAGGAACCGGCCGGAGACCCTTCAGGGGGTCCGGGATTCGGTGGTTGAGGCGGGGGAAAAGCGGATCCGGCCCTGCCTGATGACTACGGCCACCACCCTTCTGGCCCTGCTCCCCATACTCACCTCGACGGGCAGGGGAAGCGACATCATGATTCCAATGGCCATCCCGAGTTTCGGAGGTATGCTGATCGCCCTGATGACCCTTTTCGTGGTACCGGTACTCTTCGGTTGGAAAAAGGAACTAGAACTAAAAGTCAATACGAAATGAAATCAATTGGATGGATCTGTTTTTTCTTGGTATCCGGCCTGCTGAACGCCCAGGATTTGCCTACCTATATTCGGGAGGCCCAGGAGAACAACCCCGAATTGCAGGCCTTTGAGCTTCGCTACCGGATAGCCGAGGAAAAAACCCAGGAGGCAGACCGTATTCCGGCAACAGAGATAAGTGCGGGGGTCTTTGTCAGCGAGCCGGAGACCCGTACCGGTGCCCAGAAAGCGCGGTTTTCGGTGAGGCAGATGCTTCCCTGGTTTGGTACGCTTTCCACCCGAGAGGAGTACGCCACATCCCTGGCGGAGAGTGAATACATGGAATATTTGATTGCAAAGCGCAGGCTAACCCTACAGGTCACCCAATTGTATTACAACCTGTATGCCCTGAAGGCGAAACAGGAAGTCTTGGATGAGAACATTGCCCTGCTGGAGACCTATGAGCAACTGGCCCTGACTTCTGTCGAGGTAAATCAGGCAAGTGCCGTGGATGTGCTCCGGTTGCAGATTCGCCAGAACGAATTACAGCAGCAGTGGGAAATGCTGCAGCAGGAATACCTGGCAGAGCGGGCCGCGTTCAATGGGCTTCTCAACCGGGAAGCCGGGAGCGAAGTTGCTGTCCTTACAGGCGTTACCCTGCCGGAAATGGATCCCGATACAGGGGACAGCCTGCAGCTGAATCCGGAGCTGCTCCGCTATGACAAATTGTATGAATCGGTCACCCGTGCTGAAATGCTCAACCAGAAGGACGGAGCCCCCACTCTGGGTTTCGGGCTGGATTATATACCCGTGGCGGCAAGGCCCGGTCTGGATTTCAGCGACAATGGAAAGGACATTTTAATGCCGATGGTGTCCCTCAACATCCCCATTTTCAACAACAGGTTTGATTCGCGTACCAAACAAAACGAACTCCGCCAGCAGGAACTCGAAACCCTGAAACAGGAACGGCTGAATGTACTTGAGACAGCGCTTGCCAGGGCAAAGGCCAGCCGAAACAATGCACGCATCCGGTACCGCACCCAGGAAAACAACCTGAAGCAGGCCAGGGATGCGGAACAGATCCTGCTCAGGAATTACGAGACAGGAACCATTGATTTCAGCGACGTTCTGGAAGTACAGGAACTTCAGCTGAAGTTCCAGGTAGACCAGGTCGAAGCCATCCGCCGGTATTACGAACAAACGGCCCTAATTAGATATATCACTGAATAAAACAACGGCCGTGCTCCGGCACCGGAGCTTGAAGGCCATCCGTAATTTTAAATCACTTAAATTCAATTAAACATGAAACGCACATTTATGACATCAAAAGATCTGAAGAACCTGTTGCTGGCTATTGCCGGCACGGCATTACTGGCTTCCTGCGGGGAAAAGAAGAAAGAAGCCCCGGCAGCTGAGGAAACTTCCACGGTAAGCGAAGCCGCAGCCACCAGTACATCTGAGACTGCGGGAATTGGCTTTGACAATGAGGAACTCAACTCCTTTTTCAACCAGTACCTGTCCCTGCAGGCGTCCCTTGTGGCTTCTGATCCGGCCAGGGCCCAGGAAATTGCCCGTGAAATGGGAGGAATCAGCCTGGAAGGCATGCCTGAAGTTTCCAAATCCATAGCGGCTCTGGCCGGAAGCGATCACCTTGGGGAACAGCGCGCCATTTTCTTTGCGCTGAGTAAGTCCATGGTCCCTCACCTGGAGTCCCACCTGAAATCGGGGGAAATCTACCAGCAATTTTGCCCCATGGCATTTGAGAATACCGGTGCTTTCTGGTTTTCGGATTCTGAGGAGATCCTGAACCCCTACTTTGGGGATGCCATGTTGCGTTGCGGGAAGGTGGAAAAAACCTACGGAGCCCTTTAGAGAAAAATTCCATGGGGTTCTGAAAGGATCTTTGTTCATTTGGACCTGGAACCAGGAAGGGGGTTTTAAGGATGAGATACGATGCAGAAACCGCTTTCCGGGAAACCGATTTTAGAATAACTGCAATGAAGCACACCTATCACATACACGGCATGACCTGCATGGGATGTCGGTCTCACGTCGAGACCACCCTTTCCGGGGTGGAAGGTGTATCCAGGGTCAGCGTTGACCTGGAACGCGCGGAGGCGGTCATTGAAATGGATGAGCACGTTCCCCTCGAGAGGTTTCAGGAGGCTTTGAAAGGAATCGGAGGTCATTACAGCATCCATCTGCCCGGGAAGGCCCCGGATAAAGCGCATTGGGATGTGTCGGCTCCGGAAGGGCAGGGAACCGGTACCTTCTATTGCCCGATGCAATGTGAGGGGGATAAGACCTACCCGGAACCCGGGGATTGCCCCATATGCGGGATGGACCTTGTGGAGGAGCAAAGCAGTTCCACGACATCCTCAGGGTCATGGACCTGCCCCATGCATCCCGAGATTGTGCGGGACCATCCGGGAAGTTGTCCCATTTGCGGGATGGACCTGGTGGAAAAAGAACCCCGCCTATCTTCAGAGGACAAAACCTACCGGGAATTACTTTGGAAATTTTGGATCGCCCTGGCCTTTACCCTTCCCATCTTTGGGATAGCGATGAGCGACATGCTCAGCAGTAATCCGCTTTACAGAATCCTGGAGCTGAAATACTGGAACTGGGTTCAGTTCGCACTTTCCCTGCCGGTGGTGTTTTACGCAGCCTGGATGTTTTTCCGCCGGGCCTACCGAAGCATTCGCACCTGGAACCTGAACATGTTCACCCTTATCGGCATTGGCTCGGGGGTGGCCTGGCTTTTCAGCGTTTTCGGCCTGCTCTTCCCGGATTTCTTCCCTGCCCAGTTTAAAACGGAGGCAGGAACCGTGCACGTATATTTTGAGGCCGCTACCGTCATCCTGACCCTGGTGCTCCTGGGGCAGGTCCTGGAAGCACGGGCCCATAGCAAGACCAGTTCAGCGGTAAGGGAACTGCTCCGTTTGGCACCTAACACAGCTATTCGGGTTCGGGAGGGTCGTGAGGAGGAAGTGCCTATTGACCAGATACAACCCGGGGATATCCTCCGGGTAAAG
>CBDUBB010000140.1:0-6429 GCA_965365265.1 uncultured Flavobacteriaceae bacterium | reverse complement strand
GGCTGGCCAAAGTCCGAGCCGTGATTCCCCGGCGGGGGAGCGAGTTTCCCCTTAAGGGACACCTCAACTACCGCTTCCAGTATCAATGGGTAGCGACGGCGATGATCGTGAACTCGCGGGCCACCGAGCAGGCGCTCTGTCGTGACATCTCTTGGCGTCCGAGTGGCCGCATCCACGTGCTCCACAACGGGCTGGACCTGAGGCCCTACGATATAAAAGTTTCCACGATTATGCCGGGGTCGGTAGCCACGCATTTCAACGATCACATTCCCGGTGAGGCAGACGCCTGGAAGATTCAGCCCGAGGATATCGGGATGCTGGTGCTCGATCTCCTTACGATGCACCCGAGGACCCTGCCCAGTAAGATAGAGGTCCGCCCGACGCGTCCTGATCTGAAATAGTCAGGTATGCTACGGATGGGAAATGGGTATTTCCGGATTGAAAATTTCCCCAATTAGGGTGTGAAGCGTCCCCTGGAATTGCTCCAGGGTCTCTTTTGTAATGGATTCATTGTATTTCCTTTTCTCAAACTCAAGTCCATACCACTGAAACCCGGATGCTATTTTTTTAAAGGAGAATACCCCGGCTTTCATTCCGCTTTGGGAATAGATTTCCTCACCCTGCAGTAACCATGAATAACAGAGTACCTGAAAGGCCTTTGATTTGGCAGGATCCGTATGAAGATCTTCCCAATCCCTGATCCTCAGGTCTGCCGGCTCAACCTTTCCCGTTTTGTAATCAATGATTTGCAACTGGCCGTCCACCTCTTCAATTCGATCCACCGTTCCCTTCAGGAATATCGGGAACGAGAGACCGGGCAGGCCCTTGAGCTCCCGCCTCAGCTCTTGTTCCACACCCAGCAGGCGAATCTCGTGATTGTGAATGCGCAAGCCTTCCATTTCAAAGAACATTTCGAGGTACTTTTTCATAACCTCCAGGGCGATGAGGTTTTTTCCTCTGGCAGCACTCCCCTTAAGGTAGTGCTCTTGGAAGGCATGATGCAATTCGGCAGAAGCGGCATCCTTCATATGAGCCAGGTGCTCCTTTGTGAGGACCTGGTCCACGAATGGAAGGTAAAGACCTTCCAGGGTATCGTGGATCACTGTCCCAAAGGTGTTGGCTGCTATGGTTTCTTCCAACTCATCTGATTCCCGGATTCCCAGCAGATTTTTGCGGTAGAATTCCATGGGGTCCGCAACATACCGGCCCAGGGCGGTAGGTGAGAAACCGTCGGCGGCCCGGGCCTGAAGCGTATCCAGCACATCCCTGCTCTTATGAATGTCGGTGTTGTTTTGAGGAACTGTGCCTGCTATCGGGGCTGCCAGGCTGTGCCGCACATAGGTTGACAGGACCGGATCGTTGCACAATTGCCGGACAAAACGGCTGGGTTCTCCTCCTTCCAGTACATCCGGCTCTGTATTGTAGGTGATATAGATGTTCTTCGCTCTTTGCAGCAAGCGATAAAAGTGATAGGTATACACCGCATCTTTTTCCTTATAGGTGGGCAGGCCAAATGCCTTTTTTACATCAAAGGGTATAAATGAATTATTGCTTTTCCCGGCGGGAAGGATCCCTTCATTTACGGAGGTAATGATAACAGTTTCAAAATCCAGGTTCCGGCTTTCAAGCATCCCCATGACCTGAAGTCCCTGAAGGGGTTCTCCCTGAAAGTCGATTCGATCTTCCTGGAGAAGTTGCTCATAAAGCATCCGCAGGGCTTTCAGGTTGCTGATAAAAGGGTGCTGGCTGCAGAGGTCGTCGAGTTGATTGAAAAGGAGGTGTAGATGGTGCAGGTACTCCAGGCTCAGGGAATCCTGTTCTCCCTGATAAAATGGTTTCAGCCCTTCAAGCAAGACGATGCACCGCCTGATTACCTCCCCTGGCTCAGGAGAGGTTTCAAGGGTGAACAAGGGGATTAACGCTTCAGGAAAACGGAACTTTCTGAGAACTTCCCCGCCTACAAAGAAGGTGTTTTCCCGGATCAGGTACCTGCTGACTTCTCCAGAATCGAAACCCGAACTCCGGAACCAACTCTGAAGGAACGGATGGGAGAGGACCTTTAGGACTTCCTTCAGCGGGAAACCCCTTGAGCCCCGCCCGAGGAACATCTCGAAAAGAATCCCGAAAAGATGGGCTGCTGGCGTGTCTTTCATGGGATAACCCATGGTAATATTCACGCCCTCTAGGTGTCCGGGGAGTGAATGCAGAACCGGGTTCAGCAGGGACTCCTGGCCCAGGACAAGGGCAGTATGAGACAAATCTCCTTTTTTTTCTTTAAGGATGGATTCGACAAGGGATCCACAGAATTTTGACTGGCTTACGGATTTCGGCAATCCCGTTATAGCGATTTTTTTCGGACCAGTTAAATGGTTGCTGATCCCATTGAGCGTAACATTTCTAAGGGATTCCCATGTCTTCCCGTGTTTACGGATGAAATGTCCGGCATCATGCACCGGGTTGTCCAGATAATGTGGGTCTGCATCCCAATAGATATGGGCATTCCCCTCTTGAAGGATCTTCTGTATGATTTTCTCCTCTGCCTTGTTAAGGGCGTTGAACCCAAGGAAGATGTGAGTTTTTCCCCTGTTTTCTTTCAAATAGGCAGCAAGGTTGTCTACCGCCTTTCGGTAGACCTGGCCCTGATATCCCAGCCCTTCGGATGCCAGGGATGACCTGAAACGATGGTAGAGGGGTTTGAGGGATTTCCAGAACCGAACCCGCTTATCGATCATCGGGGTGGAGGAACCATCCAGTGTCCAGTGGCGTATTTCCTGGATGGAACCCAAAAACCGGAAGAATTCATCGGTCTCCACCAGATACCGGTCAATTTCATTGAAATCCTGGAGCAACATCTGGCCCCATTTGCTGAAATCAAAGAAGGACTCTTTGTCCTGCCCCTCCTGATCCTGATAGGCTTCGTACAGGCTGAAAAGCAGTTTTGTGGGAGTGGCATACCGCAAGCCTGACAGCTCCTCTACAAAGTTTTCTATGCTTGATATTTGAGGTGCCAGTATCGTTTTTCCGGCCTTCCCCGCCATAAGGTTTTTAAGGAAAAATCCCGCCCGCTTACTGGGGAGCACAAATATGCAATCCTCCGGACTTGTTTTCCAGGAGGTAAAATCATCCAGTACGGAATCTAGAAAGGACTGCATGGACTAAAAATAAAAAAGCCCTGGCATTTGCCAGGGCTTTTTCCAATAAGACTTACTTACAAAGTTCTTATTTGTTTACGGCATGGATTTCAACCCTACGGTTGGCCTTTCTGCCTTCATTGGTTGCGTTATCAGCAATTGGGCGCTCTTCGCCATATCCTACTGCACTCATCTTCTCAGATGGAATACCTTTTTCGATCAGGTAGTTCATCACGGATTGGGCACGCCTTTCAGAGAGTTGCTGGTTGTATTCAGCCCTTCCTGAGCTATCTGTATGACCTTCAATCCTGAAATCAATAGTTGGGTAGTCATCAAGGATGTCTGCGATATTATCCAGTACAGATTCAGACTCTTTCTTGATGGTAGCCTTGTTCAGGTCGAAGAGGATCGTCTTAGCGTAATCAAGTAGCGCTTTCTGAACTTCTTCAGTAACTTCAGGACATCCCTCGTTGGCAACAGTTCCTGGGATATCTGGACACCTGTCGTCTTTATCGACTACACCGTCACCATCGCGATCTGGCCATGGGCATCCGTTGTTTTCAGCAGGTCCGGCTTCGTTCGGACACTCATCGTCCTTGTCTGGAACACCATCTCCGTCTGCGTCAGGACAACCGGCGAGTTCTACAAGTCCGGGAGTGTTCGGGCAGGCATCGTCTTTGTCGATTACGGTATCCCCGTCACTGTCGGGACATCCGTTGTATTCTTTTGGTCCGGGAGTGTTCGGACAGGCGTCTTTGGAATCTTCGATTCCGTCACCGTCGCTGTCAGGACATCCGTTGAATTCAACGAGTCCGGGAACTTCAGGACAGGCATCGTCCTTGTCGTAGATTCCGTCACCGTCGGTATCAGTTCCGCCAAAGCGGATAGAGAGACCGGCCATGTGCTGGAAGTGAGTAACCCCGTAATCCTCGAAGGTGTGCTTGTACATAGACTGCAGGGTAAGACCCAGCCAGTCATTGAACCAGTAGTTGAATCCAAGACCTCCATTTACGGTTCCGGCCCCAATTTCATCCACCCAGGTGTAACCACCACCAAATTCAATAAACGGATCAAACCTGGTGCTACGGAGGAAACTGTATTTAATTGTACCGTCAACAGCGTAGTGTGAAACATCGTCCACTTTGAGGTCTCCGAGTTTGGAAATCCGGTTCAGGGAACCGCGAACACCAACGGAGAATCCGTCTCCAACATATCGGGAAATTCCCAGATACGATATTGACGGCAGGATGTTCCAGTGGTCGTTGACATTGAAGTACTCATCAAACAAAGCTCCTGTTTCATAGGAAGGCAGGAAAGAAGCTGGATCGGAGTTTGTTGGATAAACATCGATCGCGTTAATACCAAGGGTAAACTGCCATGGATTATCCTCATCCTGAGCTTGGACATTGTTAAACCCTAATAAAACCAGGGCAACAACCAATAATCTGCTAAGCTGTTTCATGTTCAAATTTTTAAGTTTAAGTGTTTATCAGACGCAAATGTAAGTTGTTAAAAATTATTAACAAAATCAAACCCCTATTTTTTACAGGTTGTTTTCACGACTTTATACCTATTTATATTACCTCTAATTTAAATTACGTTTAATTCCCGTCCCACTTCCGTAAAAGCCGCTATTGCTTTATCCAGATGAGCCCTTTCGTGGGCTGCCGACAGTTGTACGCGTATCCGCGCCTTTCCCTTCGGAACGACAGGATAGAAGAATCCAATCACATAGATCCCTTTATCGAGGAGCCTGGATGCCATTTCCTGGGAAAGCTTCGCGTCATAAAGCATGACCGGGACAATAGCAGAATCCCCGTCTATGATATCAAAACCGGCCTCCTTCATGCCTTTTTTAAAGTAAGCTGTGTTTTCATCCAAACGCTCTTTGAGGCTGTTATCCCGTTCGAGCAGATCGAATACCTTCAGCGATGCCCCAACGATGGCAGGAGCAAGGCTGTTGGAAAACAGGTACGGACGGGAACGCTGCCGGAGCATTTCGATGATCTCCTTTTTTCCGGTGGTGTAGCCGCCCATAGCTCCCCCGAGGGCTTTACCAAGGGTGCCCGTGATGATATCGACGCGGCCCATAACCCCTTTCTCCTCCAGGGTCCCCACCCCATTAGCTCCTATAAAACCGGTGGCGTGGCATTCATCTATCATTACCATTGCATCGTACTGGTCGGCCAGGTCGCAGATCTCATCCAGGGGGGCTACCAGGCCATCCATGGAGAAAACCCCGTCTGTGACGATGATCTTGAACCGGGCGCTGTCCTCATTGGCCTGTTTCAGCTGTTTTTCCAGATCTGCCATATCCCCGTTGGCATACCGGTACCGTTTTGACTTGCACAACCGGACCCCGTCGATGATGGAAGCGTGGTTCAGGGCATCGGAAATAATAGCATCCTCCGGCCCCAGCAGGGGTTCAAAAAGCCCACCGTTTGCGTCGAATGCCGCTGCATACAGAATGGTGTCCTCAGTCCCGTAAAACTCAGCTATCCTCTTTTCCAGTTTCTTGTGGATGTCCTGGGTCCCGCAAATAAAACGAACAGAAGACATCCCGAATCCATGGCTGTCCAGGGTGTCTTTGGCGGCCTGAATAACTTCGGGGTGGGCCGAGAGCCCAAGATAATTGTTGGCGCAGAAATTCAGCACCTGTTGTCCGGTTGAAATTGTAATGACCGGACCCTGAGGGGAGGTAATGATGCGCTCCTCCTTAAAGAGACCGGCTTCTCTTATGGAGGTTAGTTCTCTCTCAAGGTGTTCTTTTATAGATCCATACATATTATAAGAATTCTGGGGTTACTTGGTTTTCTTCAATGTAGACTAATATAGCGGATTCCACGGAAAATCCGCTTTCCTCAACCGCCTTCTTGTAAGCCTGTACCTGGGTGCGATGCCCAGGGTCACGGCTGCCGGTTTTGTAATCCAGGATAGTAGCCCTGTCTTTGCGAATAACCAGTCGGTCGGGTCGTAAAACCTGCCCGTCTTTGGTTAGGATTTCCCACTCGTTAAAGACCCGGAGCCCTGTCTCAAAATAGGGTGCCAGCAAAGGATGGTCCATAACTTGCAGGATCAGGGCGCGCATCTTTCCGGCATCCTGCTTTCTGAGCAGGCCCTGGGAAACCAGTTGGTCCAGGGTTTTTTGAATGTCACTATGGCTTGAAATAAGGCTGAGTGCATAGTGAAGGACATTGCCGAAACGCATGGCTTCTGCGCGTTCAGTGCCCCAAAGGCGGCCTGGTTTGGTGACAAACCTGAGTGAATTTTTATCCCTTGCCGAGTACCGGAAATGTAC
>CBDUBB010000139.1:0-6484 GCA_965365265.1 uncultured Flavobacteriaceae bacterium | reverse complement strand
GCCTCGGTAGCGGTAAGCCCGAAGCCCTCCTGTATGGAGTTCTGGACTACGATACGCGAAGAACGCTGCAGGGCATTTACGATCAGGGCATTCTCCTTGGGATTGTCCAGGGGGAGCAGGAACAGGCCGATATCCTCCTGTATTTCGCCAGGGAGCTCCTTATAGTAAGCGATGAGTTCCTGCAATACCTCGTTACCCTCGGGATCATCGGCCACGAACGCGGGGTCAGGCCCCCCGAGGATCAGCCTGCAAAGGCGAATCCGCTTGTAGGAAATAGAGGAAGGGTCATTTTGCCGCTGGTTCTCCTCTTTCATATGGACAAATGCCTGCATCAGTTCCCGGAACCCCTTCAGGCGGTCCCATCTTGAGATTTCCGTGATGATCGGGCGGTAAATAAGATCAAAGGGGTGTCGCTCATTTACGGATCCAAAGCTGCCATCCGGCATCACCCGTCGTACCTGGTGTTTGTAATTCTCGTACAATTGAGGCCCCCGGGGTTCCAGGATGCCTGCCTGTACCATGATACTTACGTTTTTATGAACCTGAAGCGTCCTGTTCTTATGACTCAGCGGGTCGATGGAAGGAGGGATCAGGCTGGTCCGGTCCGAGATCCCGGGCAATACGTATTCCTTCAGGCTGAAGATAAAATGGTCGTAATCCCCGAAGTAAGCCCCCAGGTAGTCCCAGACGCCCCGGGTGGTCTCGTTGGACTCCTCCAGGCCGATATGGCAGCGCCAAATGGCGAGGATATCCCGTTCCTCCTTTAACATCCCTGCCAGGGGCATGGGCTGCGGGTCGTGGACCACCACGATGTCCCCGTCCCTGATGAGTTCCAGGGCCCTGGGGAGGTTTTTCCGGTTTACCCTTTCATGGATTTCCCGATCGGTTTCTGAAAAGGTTCCCGAACCACTGCCATGTATGGCGTTATGGATGCGCTTGGTATGGTTGAAAAAATCCGTGTCCCCGGTTTCAATTACCAGCCATTGGATCCGAACGCCCAGGGACCTCAAAATGCGAAGCTGACTCGGCAACATTTCAGCCACCCCTCCGCCGATAGCGGTGGAATTGATCATCCATATAGTCTTGTTGTTCAGTGGCTTAATGTGTTCCGGGGCTGTTTCCAGGAAATGCTCTACGGTGCTCTTCAGGCTGCTGTACGCCTGGTAATCTTCTATTTTTGGTCCTTCTTTAATGGTAATTTGCTGCATACAACTCTGGCTTCTGCCTAAAAGGTACAAAGATTCATTCGAACCTCCGGGCTCCGTTTTCGTTCATTAGCAACCACCGGGGATCTTCTGTGCGGGAAATATCCGGTAGGGTATTTTGAGGGGAATTGCGGTATCGTACCTTTGGCAAGCGTAGCAAAAGTTTTATGGAGCAGCTCTATTTTGCAGCCGATATCCTTGGGACCGTGGCCTTTGCCATTTCAGGCGTGCTGGTAGCCATGGAGAAACGCCTGGACCTCTTTGGGGTCGGGATCATTGCCCTGGTAACTGCCATAGGGGGAGGGACCCTGCGGGACATGCTTATCGGCAGCACCCCGGTGACCTGGACCACTACGCCCATCTATATGTATGTCATCCTGGGGTCGGTGCTGTTCGCCATCCTGTTCCAAAGCCGTTTGAAACTTCTGAGGACATCCCTCTTCCTGTTTGACACCATAGGGATTGGCCTCTACACCATGGTCGGCATTGAAAAAGGGGTGGAAGCCGGACTGGAGCCCCTGATATGTGTAACCCTGGGGACCATAACGGCAAGCTTCGGAGGTGTGTTAAGGGATATTCTCTGCAATGAAATCCCGGTGATCTTCCGGAAGGAAATCTATGCCACGGCCTGTATTTTGGGGGGAGTAGGGTACTTTCTCTTACTGAAGACACCTATTCCGGAAGCCTATGCCTACCTTTCAGGGGTGGCCCTGGTGATAGGGATCAGGCTGCTGGCGGTGCGCTATGGGATCGCCCTGCCGAATATCTATAAAAAACAGATCGACTGACCCTGGCTTAGTCGACGACTTCCGCCTTGAGGATGTAGATGTTCTTCATGGGCCAGTCCCCGTCGTCCACGGGAACCTGGTTGATCTCGTCCACCACATCCATACCCTCGATTACCTTTCCAAAAGCGGTGTAATCCCCGTCCAGATGATAGGACCCCGGGTCGGTGACCACGATAAAGAATTCGTAGGGCGAAGCGAGCATATGCGGATTGTTGATCTCGCTGGACGGCATCGAAATGGTACCCCTGTGGTGTTTGTACCCCTTGCGGGTATCCGGGGGAAGCAGGTACCGTCCGATCTCCTTTCGTTTTTGGGCTGTTTCCATATTGTCGGCATTGCCACCCTGAATGATGAAATCCTTTACCACCCGGTGGAACATCGTATTGTCAAAATAGCCCTTCCGGGTGAGGTAGATAAAATTGGCTTTGTGGTAGGGAACATTGTCGTACAGCTGTACCGTAAAACTCCCCTTGCTCGTCGTTATTCGGACCTTGTTCGCCTTGAGGTCCTGCTGATAATCGTAAAAAAAGTCGATCGCATTCTCCTCCGTGAGCACAAAGGCTTCCCCCCCTTCACCGGTTTCCGCAGAATCCTGTTTTACCTGAAGGGTGTCTTCCTGTGCAGCGGGGGCTGCAGGTTCCGGTACTTTTTCTTTATTTTGCTGCCTGCACCCGGCCAGGAAGGCAATTAGCATCAACAGGCTGGTAACGGATCTGAAAAACGCCATGAATTTCGAGGATTTATCCAATAAGGTCCCAAAAATAAAAAAACTTCCCCTTCCCGGGGAAGCCGCCCATTTCGAGATGGCCCCCCAGATGCGTATCGATGAGCTGAAAGCCCTTTCGGAGAAACCCGCTGATTACCGCAGGGCCGGGGTCATGGCGCTATTCTATCCGGGTCCCGATCGGCTGGCGCATTTGCTTTTTATTCTTCGAAACACCTACCCGGGAGTGCATTCCTCCCAGATTGGGTTCCCCGGAGGTCAGGAGGAACAAAAAGATCGGGACCTGCTTCAAACCGCGCTCAGGGAAACCGAGGAGGAAGTAGGGGTCCCGGCCGGACAGATCCGCCCGATCCGGTCTTTGAGCCGTGTTTACATACCCCCCAGTAATTTTGAGGTAAGTCCTTTTATGGGGATTTGTGAACAAACGCCGAAGTTCCGGAAACAGGACAGCGAAGTGGCCGAAATCGTACAGGTGCCCCTTACAGACGTACTCTGATTCCCGTCTGGTTACCCGTCGGCTGACGACTTCCTATGCCACAGATATCGAGGTCCCGGCCTTCCATCTGAAGGGTCATATCGTGTGGGGTGCGACGGCCATGATGCTAAACGAGATCAAAACCCTGCTCAGGACTTTCTTCTAGTCCTAATTTCGTACTTTTGCCCCCATGGGAATTTTTAAGAAAAATCCGTTTGGCCACTACCTGATTCTCAAGCTATGGCTGATCCGGTTTATGGGGCTTCTCACGCACCAGCGTTACAAGGGCTTCAATAAACTGGAGATCGAAGGGTCTGAGATCATCAAGGACCTGCCCGAAACCAATGTGCTTTTCGTCAGCAACCACCAGACCTATTTTGCGGACGTAGTGGCCATGCTTCACGTCTTTAATGCCAGCCTGTCCGGAAGGGAAAATTCCATCAAAAATGTAGGTTACCTGTGGAATCCGAAGATGAATATTTACTATGTGGCGGCCAAGGAAACCATGAGCAAAAGCCTGCTGACCAAAATCCTCGCCTATGCGGGGTCCATCAGCATTGAACGGACCTGGCGTGCGGGGGGGCAGGATGTTAAGAGGCAGGTTAAAATGAGCGATATCAGCAATATCGGAAAAGCATTAAATGACGGTTGGGTGATTACCTTCCCCCAGGGGACCACAACCCCCTGGAAACCACTTAGGAAGGGTACGGCCTTTATCATAAAGAACTATAAACCGGTGGTGGTACCGGTAGTCATCGATGGTTTCAGGAGGTCTTTTGACAAGAAGGGCCTCTTTATTAAAAAGAAGGGGATCCTTCAGCATATGGTCATCAAGGAGCCCCTGCACTTCGATTACGAAAACGAATCCGTGGAGGAGATCATCGAAAAACTAGAATACGCCATTGAACAGCACCCTTCATTCCTGAAAGTGATCCCGGAGAAAGAACTGCAGGCCTATGAGGAATCCCATCGGGAGCGTCGCTGGAGACCCGACAGGGATTAGGCCTCCATCCGTTTTAATTCCCAGTAGTTCCGCTTCAGTTTGCGGGTCAGAAGCCCATAGAGCAGAAAATAGATCAACCCCATCAGGGCCGTGAAGAGCAACCCCAGGATAGCTACCACACCGATTACGATTAATTTTAGTTTTTGCGGATCCATTTGCTCCGCCCCTCCCTGGAGGTTTAGGGTTGCCACCAGGTTATCATCAAGGGCCATGCCGATGATGAATAGCAGAAAGATCAGCAGGACCATGCTAAGGCAAAAGATCACGTAGTGTTTTACGGTCCTGCGGGTGCGGAAGATCCGATGCATCAGCTTCCCCGCGTCGTCAAGTACAGAGATCTCCCGGTACCTTTTGTAGAACTGGTAAATAAAATAGATGGCCACGGAATACTGCACGACCGTCATGGCCATCATCCAGCCTTCAATGCCAAGGCGCCTGGCAAATTCAAAATTCCCCTGGTCCCGGACGCTGGGGATCAGGTAGAGCAGGTGAGGCAGGGTGAATTCGATGATGCTGATATAAAAAATCCAACGCACCAGGGAAGAGGATTTCTTCCAGATCATTCTATAGATCTCTTCATAGGAAAGCCTGGGAAGGTGTTCTTCCCTTTGCTGCCAGTCCTTTTTCAATAACTCCAGTTCATCCATCATGACCTAGGGGTTGATTATGGTTCTCAGTTTGGTTTTAATCCGGTTCATTTTTACGCGGGCATTCACTTCGGTAATACCCAGGGTTTCGGCAATCTCACTGTAGTTCTTGTC
Organism: uncultured Flavobacteriaceae bacterium; assembly: GCA_965365265.1. Classification (GTDB taxonomy): domain Bacteria; phylum Bacteroidota; class Bacteroidia; order Flavobacteriales; family Flavobacteriaceae; genus Robiginitalea. Next base: position 1,528 of record CBDUBB010000139.1, on the reverse strand, counting down.
TTCCAGATAGAGGAATACCAGGGCCTTGTCGATGTCTCCCAGTTGCCGGATGGCACTGTACATCAGTTTGAGATGTTGTTCTTCGGTAGGGTCGTACTGTTCGGCACTGATCTTGTAAATCACCGAATCGTAATCCCGGGTTGGTGGGCGTCTCTTGGATTTCCGGTAGAGGGTGATGGCCGTATTCAGGGCCACCCTGTACATCCAGGTACTGAACTTGGAATCCCCCCGGAATTTCGGATAGGCCTTCCAGAGTTGTATGGTGATTTCCTGGAACAGGTCGTTATGCGAATCCCGGTCGTCCGTATAGAGGCTACATACCTTATGAACAATATTCTGATTGTTCTCCAGTTCCGTGACGAATTGGTGCTCGAGCTCCTTATTCACTGCTGGTTAGTGGTTCTTAACGGATTAGTAGCCCCTGTGGGGGTTTTGTTACATAAAGGAGTGCCGGAAAATTCCGCTGGGCCATGGGCAAAGGCTGATGGAAACCCTGCCTATTCCCGGTAATCCAGCGCAGGCGGCCTGTCTCCCAGGAGGGGCACGTAATTGAAGCCTGCTCCCCTTCGCTCCTGGAATTCTGCTTTTGCCTCCTCGATAGCCTTAGGATCACTGTAGAGGTCAATGGCTGTGGCGGCCAGTGTCTTGGCGGCCACCATCATGCCTTTGAGCCCGATGGTCGTACCTCCGGCCGCAACGGCCTGCCAACTGTGGGCCGGGGTACCTGGTACCCAGGTCGCAATCCGGATTCCGGCCGTGGGAACCACAAAGCTGACGTCCCCTACATCGGTCGATCCATAGGCGCGGCTTTCTGTTTTGAAGGGCTGCACCTCCCTGGCAACTCCTTCCTGCAGGGATTCCTGGCCCAGGGTCTTGGAGATCTCCGTAGCGAAGGTTTTTTCTTCAGGGGAGTAGGAGACACCTCCCACCGCTTCGAGGTTCTTATTTACAATCTGCTGAAGCCGTACATTGGGCAGGAGTTCATATACGCCATTGACGACTTCGTATTCCATTTTTGTCCCGGTACCCAGGGCTGCCCCTTCGCCTGCCTTGACGATCCTGTCGAAGATATCGATGACGACTTCCCGGGAATTGCGCCGGGCATAGTAGTACACCTCCGCATAATCGGGCACCACATTGGGCGCCTTGCCTCCATCTGTGATCACGTAATGGATACGGGCCCGTTCCGGGATGTGTTCCCGCATCAGGTTTACCATGGCATTCATGGCTTCAACACCATCCAGGGCTGACCTTCCTTTATGAGGGGCTCCGGCAGCGTGGGCCGATACCCCGTGGAACCTGAATTTGGCGGATTTGTTGGCCAGGGAGGCGCTGGCACTGGCATCGTTCCGGTCCCCTGGATGCCAGTGAAGGGCCACATCCACGTCATCGAACAGCCCGGCACGGGTCATATACACCTTTGCACCACCCCCTTCTTCAGCCGGACATCCGTAGAATCGAATAGTACCGTTATGCCCGCCCGATTCCAGCCATTCCTTGGCAGCGATGGCCGCAGCGGCCGAGGCGG
>CBDUBB010000138.1:0-6489 GCA_965365265.1 uncultured Flavobacteriaceae bacterium | reverse complement strand
TCGACAAGGTCAACAAAGGTCCTTCCCCCGTCATTACTTATTTGCCACTGGTAAGACCCGACCCCGCTTGCCGTTACAATGAAAAGGACCGAATTGCCAGCAGATCCTTGCTGGTCTGCAGGTTGCAGGCTTATCGATACCCCAGCCGCCACTTCGGCATCGGTCGAATCCGAATACGAATAGCCCGAGCTATCGGTTATGGAAACCGTAAAAGAATAGCTTCCGGCAGCCAGGCCTGCTATGACGGGGTTTTCATCTGTGGAGGTATAAGTATACCCGCCAGGGCCTGTCCCAACCCAGCTGAACGAAGCCCCCGAAGATCCAGCTCCTGAAGAGTTGGCGAATAAAGTAAGGTCGCTGCCTTCACAAATGGGGCTATTGGAGGAAGGACTCACCGAAAGCGATCCCCCTGAGTTATTTAAATCGTCGAAAGTGTAATCCACTCCGGCGCCTCCGTTGCATGTAGAGTAAATCTGCGAACCAATCACAAGGCGCTTGGAGGCATTACAGGGACCTGAATTATCGAGAGTACCCCCTGAAATAAATACAGCAGCCCCTGACGGTAGGAAAAAGGACACGTTGCTGGTCCAGATCAGGACCCCCCCGGTCTGCAAGTCGATAAATGGGGTGTTCAAAGTCGCAGTGTTGGTTATTTGAAGGGTGTCCGGAGCTCCGGCCCCGTCCCCTACTATTAACCCCTGAATGGGATTGGGAATGGTGGTACCCAGGCTGATTGTATTTCCATTTTGTATGGTTACAAGGTTGGTCCCTGCAACCTGCCCTGGATATGTGGTAGCCGCCACCCAGGTTGTCCCATCGAACACCTCCCAGTTCGCAGGATTGGTCCAGTTTCCCGACCCCACAGAACGATAATCCCCTGCCTCCTGTGCCGAGACACTACTCAAAAAAGTTAATAGGAACAAAAGCAGGGTTGCTAAAGGAAGTTTTTGGAGCAACTTCATGAAATGGATGGCGATTTTTTCCTAAAGCTACGGCAGGGGAGAAGGCATCCTGAAATTATTGTTGTGTAACCCGTGTATTTTGTGGTTTGGGGATGTGGAATTCCTCAAAATTTTATAGTTTGATGTACTCCCATGAACACGAGACCTGTCAGACCAAAATTGATTGTGGTTTTCGGGCTGCCCGGCACCGGTAAAACCACTGTTGCCCAGGCCCTATCCCGGGAGTTAAGGTGGTTGCACCTCAATACGGATGTCATCCGCACGGAACTGGGGAAAAGAGGACAGTATGACGAGCAGACCAAAGCCGGCATCTACAGGCAGATGCTGGACCGCACCGCAAGGGAACTTAAAAGGGGCAAAGGGGTGGTTTTGGATGGTACTTTTTACAAAGAGGCCCTGAGGGAGCCCTTCGTGCAGTTGGCAGACAGGCACGGATTCCCCCTGAAATGGATAGAGGTGGGCGCTGCCCGGGAAGTTGTTCGCAAACGTGTGGGCCCGGAGCGACCTTACAGTGAAGCTGATTTTCAGGTGTATAAAAATATCCAAAACGAATTTGAACCTTTGAATGAACCACATCTGAACGTCTTTACGGACCGGGAAGAGCTCCCAGAGATAATCCGGAAATCGATAAGTTTCATCAGCCAATGACACAGGAAGACTTAAACCGGATAATCGATTCCAAAGCGGTGCCTTACCCGACCGGGCAAATCTCCCTCATTGAAACCCATATCTCCTGGGTGTTGCTGACGGATTCGTACGTCTACAAAATCAAAAAACCATTGAAGTTTAGTTTCCTGGACTTTTCGACCCTTGAGAAACGCAGGTTGTATTGTGAACAGGAAGTAGCCCTGAACAGGCGCCTCGCCCCGGAAATGTACCTTGGGGTCCTTGCGGTTGTCTCGGAGGACGGGAAGCTCGCCATTGACGGGCAGGGAGGAGTACCTGTGGATTATGCGGTCTGGATGCGAAGGATGGACGAAAACATGCAAATGGATCTGCTGATGGAACAGGGACGTGTTGAAAACAGGGATATGGAAGGGCTTGCAGAAGTATTGGCGGATTTCCACAGGACAGCCCGTAAGGTACCGGGGGGCACATCCTTTGAAGAGCTTCTGGAAGAATTTACCGATATCCGCTCTGTGATTCCGTTTGTAAAAAAGCACTTTGGAGAAGTAGCCTCCGTATTGTTGGAAGAAGTGAATCTGTGGGTTCCGGGTTTTTTGGAAACGTTCCGGGGAAGAATCCGGGAGCGGGACCGACAGGGTTATGTGATCGATGGCCACGGCGACCTGCATTGCCGAAATATTTTTTTGCTGGACCCTCCTGTGATTTTTGACTGTATTGAATTCAATGAAGACCTGCGAAGCCTGGATATGCTCAATGAAATTGCTTTTTTATGCATGGACCTGGAGCGGTATGGCAGATCTGACCTTGCGGAAGTGTTTATGGGGAAGTATCTGGCAAAAAACCCCATTATGCATGAGGAAAGAGACCAGCATCTGTTCCTTTTCTATAAGATGTACCGGGCCAATGTGCGCATTAAGGTGGCCTGCATCCATCAAATGGAAGCGACCAGCCCTGAAATTGAAAGAAAAATAGAGGTGGATTTGATCCGTCAGTACCTGGCATTGTATGAAGGGTATTTCAGGGAGTTGGAAACCAGGTTGAGTTGAAAAGGATTAGCAGCCTAAGGGGGATCCCCCCGCCCCACCTCAATCTACGCAGCAAGACTGAAAAAAACATGCATCCAGGGAATACCAGGGGTATTAATACCGGATGGACCCGGAAAAGGGGAGAGGTTAATGGTCTTAAGCTGAAGGTATTTGGCAGGCGAAAAGCCTCCAAAGCAATGAGGGGAAATAATAAATCCAGTCTATGGCTCGAGTTTGCTCAAACTGTCCATCTCCTTCCGGAACCTCAGGATCATAAAACTGTCCAGTTGACTTCCTATGCTATCCCGCATATAGCGCCAGTTGGACGCATCCATTTTGATGGTATAGTCCCTGATCTGGTTGAACCTTTTTAAATTAAACCGGTTTGATTCCCAGGCAGCCTCTGTACTTTCCCGGTGTTTAAGATCCTGCAGGTAGATCCCAACACCGAATCCGGCTAAAACCAGGATAAGGACGATAATAAATTGTTTCCTTGTTTTCAGCATTACTAGGGCCTGGTATTCCCAATCCCCAAAGGGACTGTGGATTTCCATCCCTAAACTAGTATTTTCTTACACAGTTCGTATTAAAATCAGACGAAGTGGTCAGAATCACAGATTTACAGCGAAAAATGAACTTGTATCATTTGGAAAGCTTCTTGCCGAACGTACCGCCGAGTATCACAGTTCAGTCGATTTCCACATCCAGGGAGTTATCATCGGGTATTCTGTCAATTAGCTTGTTATACGGGTCGATCCCGGCCTTTTCCGGCTGGCCTTTTACCCTTATCGTAATGGTAGATTCCCCGGGCTTTATCCGGTGCTTTTCCAAATACAGCGGATTCACCCGGGTCCTGCCATTTTCATCCAGGTCGTCTGGGGCGAAAACCCCTATATCGATATAATCCCCATCATAGGAAGCATCGGACTCCTTACCGGTTTCATCTGCATATAGCTTTTGGGACCGGACCTTAAGGGTTATTTCATAATCATCTTCACCCATCTTTTTGGCCTCCACTTCCTCGGCCCGGTTGTCGTAAAGGGTAATCCGGTTCCAGGTATCCTCCAGGTAATATTGCAGGCTATCCGGAGTGGCGGCCTTCAGGTGTCTGTACAAATCCGTGCTGCCCGGGAAGGGAGGGTATTGCTTAAGCCCAAATTCACGGTTGAAGTTGTAGAGGGCGGAATCCATGGCCTGAGCTCCAATGAGGTCCCTCAGGCCATAGAGGATCAGGCTGCCTTTGTTGTACCACTGGTAGGGGCGGTTGCAATTAATGAAAACGTTCTCTTTTTTATTCTCACCAGACCGTCCCCTCAGGTAGTCATCCAGCTCGTTCTTCAGGAATCGCTTCATATTGTCTTTTCCATACCTGCGCTCAGACAGCATAAGGGCAGAGAACTCTGCCAGGGCTTCCGAGATCAGGTTCGACCCCCGGGTGTAGTTGGGAGTGATTTGGTGTCCCCACCACTGATGCGCCAATTCATGCCCGGTCACGTAGTAGACATAGTCAAAATCGTTCGGATCTGAGAAGTCAGCCACCCACCCAAAACTTTCCGAAAAAGGGACTGTATTAGGGAAGGATTGGGCAAACCCGGCGTATCTCGGGAATTCGAGCAACCGCATTTGGCGAAACTGAAAATTGCCATAGGTTTCGGAAAAATAGGTGAGCCCGTCCTTATAGGATTGCAGGAAACGGTCCAGGTTGTAGGTGTGCTCCGGATGGTGGAAAATTTCAATGGCAACCTTCTGCCCGTCCGGCAGCCGGGCTTCATCTTTCAGGACCTCGTATTCGGCGGAGACAAAGGTGAAGAAGGCCTGTATGGGGGTGTCCTGAATGTAGTGGAAATACCGGCGCCCTCCATCGGTCCATTCGCGCTGCAGGTAGCCCGGGGCCACGGCAATTTGTGAGGGAATGGTGCTTACGACGGCCTCAAACTGAATGAAGTCGGCGTCATCCACAAACAACAGGGTTCGTTTCCCATGCGGGTCATCGTGTGGGGGCAGGTCCTCCGGTTTCTCGGGAAGGCCGTATTTTCTCCGGTCCTCATCCGAGCCTATTTCACCCCCGGCATCATACCCGATTTCGGGGATCCCGCCGCTGAAAAAGGAACCATTATAGACCAGTTCCCGTTCAAAGCCCGAATTCGGGAACCCGGTATTGATGGCCTTGCTGACCATGGTCAGGCGAAGGGTGTCTCCTGGCATCATGGGGGTGGGCAGGGCCGTGATTTTATACCACTCCCTTTCCGCCTTCCGGCCGAAGACCTGGAACTTGGGCCGCTTATATTCAAGGGGGAAACGGTGTTTCAGGGTGTCTCCATTTAATAAGACCTGGAAATCGGTCAGGGAAAGGGAATTGAAATGCACCGAGTCTATGGGCGAATCCGTCTTGTTGACTAGTTCCACCTCGGCCTTGAAATAGGCATCTCGTTCCATGGGATAGAGGTCTGCCTGAATATTCACCCGCGTATACTTCGGCTGTGGGATGCCCTCGTATTTTTTTAGCTGCCTTTCATAGGCAACCTGGCGCTGGTCATTTTCATCAGGGGTAAGGTACCCTTTTTTATACACCACGTTCTGGTAGATGTATGCCCCGGATGCCAGGGCGACCAGCAGAAAGAGAAGGGACAGCTTCTGTGGCCCGCCCAAAAACCTGCTCCTGGCTAATTTCCATCTGCTTTTCAGGGTATTTTCACTGCCCCGGCTGAAGAATACGCTGAAGAACAATACCAGGAAGATCCCCCAGGCGGTCCAGTAGATGTTGAACCAGAAAAGGGACTGCCCAAAGTGTCCGAGCCCATTCATGTCGCTCCAGGTATACCCCGGTTTGTAGCTGAAGAAAAACAGGTTAAAATTGTAGTCTGCAAAATTCCGAAGGATCAGTATGACCAGCCAGATCCCTATGGCGGCCGCATGGCCTGCAAACTTATTGTTGACCACCAGGTGCACGGCAAAGACCAGCATGACCATTTGCAGGTAATCGGGAAGGGAGATCAGGTAACTATCCGTGAGGTAGACCCCCAGGTCATAATTGAAATAGCCCTTCAGGGTCTGAACAGCCAGGCCGACGATGATTGGCAGGGTGGTTAGCACCAGGCAAATAGCGCCCATCCCTATGAATTTGGCTGCAATAATCACCCAGTCCCTTACCGGAAATGTATCATTGATTACAGAGTAGCCAGTGGACTTGTCCCGGTGAAGGCTTTCCCCTGTGAAGAACACGATGATGATAAAGACGAACAAATTGTAGTCGAAAGTCTTGTACTGCATCAGGAAGGAGGTGGACGGGACGTTAGACACGCTGTACAGGGTGAATCCGATCCAGAAGTCCAGGACCAGAAAGATAAGCCCGCCCAGGAGGATGGACCGGAAATAAACATCTTTGAGGATGTTCCTTATTTCGATGCCGGCCAGGGTCTTCAGGCTGCTCCACTGATACCCCCGTGAAAAATCAGGGACTACGGCTATGGGTTTTGCATCCGGTTGAGAAATTTCGGCTGTTTTGGACTTCTTGGTCTTCCGGTCTGTGCGGAAGAAATAGCCAAAACTGAACCGCCAGTAGGAGGCGATAAAAAACAACAGGCCAACCCCGGACCAAAGGATACGGTTCCAGAGCAGGTTCCCTTCCAGGGGGAGGAAAAAACTGTTTTGTTCATAAGGGGTAAGGTACCGGGTCTGGAATTCAAAGGAGTTCAGGCCGAAAGGATCGATGAGCTGTACCAGATCCTTGTTTTCAATGTCCTGGGCGAGGAAGTTTGCCAGCAAATACCCTATAAAGATCACAATCCCCCCGGAATAGATGGAGCGGATATTTCGGGTGAAGATGATAAGCGCGAAGAAGATACACCCGGCCACCCAGAGGTTGGGTACCAACA
>CBDUBB010000137.1:0-6538 GCA_965365265.1 uncultured Flavobacteriaceae bacterium | reverse complement strand
CAACCGGTAAAGTTCCCTGGAGGCCTCCAGGACCGCCTCTTTTTGGGCGTCATCCGCGTCCTGGATAGGTTCCGGAAAATGGACCTCTCCCCCCGGATAGGGCTTCCCCTCCATCTCGGGCTGAAACGAGACTACCTTGAAGACCTGGCGTGCCACGCAGACCACGTCCATGGAACCATCTGCATAGGTATTGACGATTTCCTTCAGTTGTACCTCGGTTCCAAAGGCAATTGTATCGTCTATATACACAGGAATTCCAAAGGTCATCGCCTCCTGCTGGCAATCCCTGATGAGCTCTTTGTAGCGTTCCTCAAAAATGTGGAGGGGAACGGTTTCGCCAGGAAAGAAAACGGTTTGAAGGGGGAATAAAGGTATTCTCATGAACTAAAACTACAAAGCCTTACTCTTTTTGTCAAGAATACAATAGTTATATTTATAACTAAATGTTTTATTTTTAAGGAACAGCGAATTCTTTTTTGGGGAAGCCCGGAAAGTGGGCTAGATTTGCCGAAATCTCCATGCCTATGGATGCCAAAGTTTTACGACAAATAGCTGCTGAGTTTGGGGCGCCATTGTACGTGTACGATTCGGGTAAAATACAATCCCAGTTCGAACGCCTGACCCGTGCCTTTGAAAGCGTTCCTAAGTTAAAGCTCAACTACGCGGTAAAAGCGTTGTCCAACCTTTCCATCCTGCGTTTTATGCGACACCTGGGCTGCGGTCTGGATACGGTTTCCATTCAGGAGGTAAGGCTCGGCCTGATGGCCGGGTTCCCCCCCGAAGACATCATTTACACCCCCAATGGGGTCTCCCTGGAGGAGATCGAGGAGGCATCAGTGCTCGGGGTCCGTATCAATATTGACAACCTTTCCATCCTGGAGCAGTTCGGATCCAGGCATCCGGATATCCCGGTCTGCATCCGCATAAACCCGCATGTAATGGCAGGTGGGAACTCGAACATTTCGGTGGGCCACATCGATTCGAAATTCGGCATCAGCTTCCATCAAATACCCCACCTGATGCGAATTGTGGATCTTACGGGCATGACCGTCAACGGGATCCATATGCACACCGGGAGTGACATCCTGGATATCGAGGTTTTCCTCTACGCATCTGAAATTCTCTTTGATACCGCCCGGAACTTCAAAGACCTGGAGTTTATAGATTTCGGAAGTGGTTTCAAAGTTCCTTACAGGGAAGGAGATATACAGACCAATGTGGAAGAGCTGGGTCAAAAATTGGGGGGGCGCTTCAATGCCTTTTGCAGGGAATACGGGAAGGAGCTGACCCTGGCCTTCGAACCCGGGAAATTCCTGGTCAGTGAAGCGGGTTATTTCCTCGCCCGGGTCAATGTGGTAAAACAAACTACCTCCACCGTATTTGCCGGGGTGGATTCCGGGTTTAACCACCTCATCAGACCCATGCTTTACGGCGCATCCCATGAAATCATCAACATTTCAAATCAGGAAGGGAAACAGCGTTATTACTCCGTGGTGGGTTATATTTGTGAAACGGATACCTTCGGCAGCAACCGTCGTATCAGTGAAATCTCGGAGGGAGACCTGCTGTGCTTCAGAAACGCAGGGGCGTACTGTTTCACTATGGCCAGCAATTACAACTCCCGTTACCGCCCCGCTGAAGTCCTTTGGCACGACGGTCGTGCCCATCTGATTCGGGAGCGGGAAACCTTCGAGGACCTGATCCGCAACCAGGTGGATGCTGGCCCCTTCTTCGAGGAGCCAAAAACACAGGCTTCGGTGAAATAATATGACGTCGGGGACGTTAAAATTTAAATGGCCCACGGGCCTTTAACAACTTGGAATGATACGAACGCTTTATATCCTCATACTGCTCCTGGCACTCCCCCTTGTTGGCGCAAACGCCCAGGAGGTCCAATGGATGACCTGGGAGGAAGCCGTGCACAAGGCCAGTACCGAAGCCCAACCCAAGAAAATGTTTATCGACGTGTATACGGACTGGTGCGGCTGGTGCAAAAAAATGGACAAGGATACGTTCCAAAATTCCGAAGTGGCCGCGTACATGAGTGCAAACTTCTATATGGTCAAACTGGACGCGGAACAGAAGGAACCCATTGACTTCAGGGGGAAGACCTACAATTTTGTCGCTTCCGGGCGGAGGGGGTACCACGAGCTTGCTGCAGCCCTGCTACAGGGGCGCCTGAGTTACCCTACCGTAGTTTTCCTGGATGAGGAGATCAAAATGCTGTCGCCCGTGCCCGGCTATCAAAAACCGGATGCCTTCCTGAAAATCGCCCGGTACTTCGGGGAGAATATCTATCGGGATACTTCCTGGGAGGCCTACAACGGACAGAGCCGGTAGGAAAACTTTCTATCCCAGATCTGAGAATCCCTTTTAGCGACTGTAGTTCGGAGACTCCTTGGTGATCGTCACATTGTGCGGATGACTCTCATGGATACCACTGGAGGTAATCTTGACAAACCGGCCTTTCTCCTTGAGGGAGGCGATGTCTTTGGCCCCGCAATATCCCATTCCTGCGCGCAAGCCCCCCACGAACTGGTGGATGCTTTCGAAAAGGTCCCCTTTATAGGGAACACGGCCCACGATTCCTTCGGGTACCAGTTTTTTGATGTCGTCCTCCACATCCTGGAAATACCGGTCCTTCGAGCCCTGCTTCATCGCACCAAGCGATCCAATTCCACGATAGATCTTGAATTTTCTACCTTTAAAAATAACCGTTTCCCCCGGAGCCTCCCCGGGGGATTCCTTGGTCCCCGCCAGCAGGGAGCCCAGCATGACGGAATCTGCCCCGGCAGCGATCGCCTTGGGGATGTCCCCGGTGTAGCGGATTCCCCCGTCGGCAATTACGGGAACCCCGCTGCCTTTAATGGCCGCTGCCACCTGTAAGACAGCAGAGAACTGGGGGAAGCCCACCCCGGCCACTACCCGTGTCGTACATATGGAGCCAGGCCCGATGCCAACCTTGACTGCATCCGCACCTGCATCCACAAGGTAACGGGCTGCTTCCGGGGTGGCTATGTTCCCGACAATTACTTCCAGATCCGGGAAGGCGTTCTTGACTTCCTGGAGGATCCCAACCACCCCCTTGGTATGTCCGTGGGCCGTATCGATCACCACGGCATCCACGCCTGCGCCCACCAGCGCCTCCGCGCGCTCCAGGGCATCAGCGGTAACCCCGAGGGCTGCTGCCACCCGAAGGCGACCGTATTGGTCTTTATTGGCGATGGGTTTCTGGGTGAGTTTTGTAATATCCCGGAAGGTAATCAGGCTGACCAGTTTGTACTCCTTGTCCACCACGGGGAGTTTTTCAATCTTGTTCTCCTGCAGGATGTCCTCGGCTGCCTCCAGGGAAGTCCCCGCCCCTACCGTAACCAGGTTTTCGGAGGTCATAACCTCAGATATGGGGCGGTCGTTGTTCTTTTCAAATCGCAGGTCACGGTTGGTAACAATTCCGATCAGTTTTCCACCTTCATCGACAATAGGTATCCCACCGATGCTGTGTTCTTTCATGCTTGCCTTGGCATCCCGCACCAGTGCGTCTGCCGGCAGGGTCACAGGGTCCAGGATCATCCCGCTTTCAGCCCTTTTTACCTTGCGCACCTTCATGGCCTGCCTTTCGATGCTCATATTCTTGTGGAGGACCCCGATGCCCCCTTCCCTGGCAATGGCGATGGCCATCCGGGATTCGGTAACGGTATCCATGGCGGCGGAAACGATGGGGATATTGATCCGGATATTCCGGGTGAACTGGGTACGGATATCCACATCGCGCGGCAGAACTTCCGAGTAGTTGGGAACCAGGAGAACATCGTCGTACGTGAGGCCTTCTCCAAGGATTTTTGACTGGTGGGCTTCCATGCAATTAAAGATTAATTGCGTGCAAAGATACTACATTTCAGGCTACCCTGCAGGGTTCCAGCGAATTTCAGATATCCGCCCTTACACGGGTCTAAAAAAGTGTAAAATATTATTTTTATTTATTCTAAATAAGCTTTGAAATTTAGGGTTTGGTAAATATCTTTGTTGTAACCAATTATTTGTATTTAATCTAAATAAACCATCCAGATGAGATACGCAGCCCTTACAATACTCAGCCTTTTCGCCCTGCCGGCATGGTCACAGCAGCCAGACACCACCGCAACCGGAACACTGGTAAACCTCAACGAGGTAGTCCTGCAGGCCAAAGTAATTTTTGGGAGCAAATTCGAAGCCAAAAACCGAACCGGCTCTGCCTATTACATTTCCCCCAAGGAAATAGAACGTTTCAACTACACGGATGTGAACCGTGTCCTCAGAACCGTCCCCGGGGTAAACGTGGTAGAAGAGGACGGATTTGGCCTCAGGCCCAACATCAGCCTCAGGGGGACTTCACCTGAGCGAAGCTCAAAAATCACCCTGATGGAGGATGGTGTGCTGATCGCACCGGCCCCCTACAGCGCCCCCGCAGCCTATTATTTTCCGACCATTGCCAGAATGCAGGCCGTGGAAATCCTGAAAGGCAGCAGTCAGGTACAGTATGGTCCATTTACCACCGGGGGGGCCATTAATATGCTGAGTACCGAGGTCCCGGAATCCTTCGGTGCCTTTCTCAACACAAGCTACGGGAGTTTCCAGAGCGGACGATTGCATGCCCAGTTCGGGGACAGCCGCAAATATTTCGGCTATGCCGTGGAATACCTCAATTACAACTCCAACGGGTTTAAGGACCTGGATGGAGGCGGGGATACGGGTTTCGACAAAAACGACCTGGTGGCCAAATTCCGGGTGAACACAAATCCGGCAGGGAAGCTCCCCCAGGCCCTGGAATTCAAATTCCAGTATTCGGATGAATCCTCTGATGAGACCTATCTCGGGCTCACCCAAGAGGATTTTGAGGCAACCCCCTTCCGCCGTTATGCGGGCTCACAGCGCGACCTGATGACTACGGAACACTTGCAGTTCATGCTAACCCATACGCTGGATTTCAGTAAAGATTCCCGACTTACCACCGTAGCCTACCGGAATAATTTCAAGCGGAACTGGTACAAACTAAACGACCTTACCCTCGATGGAGAGAATGTAGGGATTGCCTCCATCCTGGAGGATCCAACGACCTATGCCGCTTATTACGAGGTGGTGAGCGGTGCTGCAGATAGCCCTGCAGATGCACTCACCCTAAAGAACAATAACAGGGAATACCTTTCCACCGGGATCCAGACCAAGTTTGACCTGCACTGGACAGGCGAAAACACCTTCCACGATGTGGAAATAGGGCTCCGCTACCACTACGACGAAGAGGATCGCTTCCAGTGGGTGGATGACTATGCCATGCAGGATGGTAGTCTCCTGCTCACCACAGCCGGGATCCCCGGGACCGATGCCAACCGGATCAGCGATGCCCGTGCCTTTGCCGCCTTTACTACCTATAAATTCAAGTATGGCAACCTGACCCTTACCCCCGGCGTTCGGTACGAAAACATGACCCTCTCCCGTGTTAACTATGGAAGCTCAGACCCGGACCGTACAGGGGAAGAACTCTCAGAGCGGGAAAACCAGGTGGATATCTTTATACCGGGCATGGGCTTTAATTACAATTTTGAAAATATTTCCGTCTTTGGAGGGATCCACAAAGGATTTTCACCTCCCGGGAACGAGGAAGGGCAGCAACCTGAGGAAAGCATCAACTACGAGCTGGGAACGCGCTTCAGCTATGCGGGTTTCAGCGGGGAAATCGTCGGATTCTTCAACGATTACAGCAACCTGCTGGGAAGTGATCTGGCTGCCACCGGAGGTACCGGGTCCCTGGATCAATTCAATGCCGGGGAGGTCAATGTGGGCGGATTGGAAGTCTTGTTAAACTACAACCTGCTCCCGAACAGCGAGAAGTTCATTCTTCCCGTTACCTTCGGCTACACTTACACGGATACTGAATTTCAAAACAGTTTCGGAAGCGAGGACGACCTCTGGGGAGAAGTTACAGCCGGAGACGAACTGCCCTATATCTCCAAACACCAGTGGAATGCCATCCTGGGCCTGGAGCACGACATCTTTGAGCTCAACCTGAGTGCCAGGTATACCGGTGCCTTCCGCACACAGGCGGGATCAGGGCCCATTCCCGATGCCGAACGGGTGGATTCAAACTTCATCCTGGATTTCAGCGGGAAATATCACTACAATGAGCACATCAGTCTGACGGCTAATGTTGTGAATATGCTGGATGAAACCTATGCCGTGGCCCGTGTTCCGGCCGGTCTTCGCCCCGGACATCCCTTTGGGATTTACGCAGGGCTGCAGTTAAGGTACTAACGGTACCCATCCTAAAGAATAACCCCCGGTCCTTTGGCCGGGGTTTTTTATGCATAAGTGGAAAACAATTCCTTTGCCTTATTGTAGGCGGCTTCAAAGGCCATCCAGTTAACCCCGGTAACCACCTTGCGGGAAGTGAAGTAGGACAGCAGTTTCTCGGTAGGCATATTCCCGGTGAGTTCATCCTTTGCCATCGGGCAGCCGCCGAACCCCTGTACGGCTCCATCAAACCGCCGGCAGCCTGAACGAAAGG
>CBDUBB010000136.1:0-6549 GCA_965365265.1 uncultured Flavobacteriaceae bacterium | reverse complement strand
CCGCTCAGTTCGATTCCGTGACGACCGGCCCATTCAAAGAGGAACTCGAAATTTGGCTGGATTAGGGCTGCCGGCATTTTTTCGCCTTCACCCACCACCATCACCTGTTCTATGAAACGGGATTGTTTCATGCGGTTTTCGAGTAACTGGGGAGCGACGTATTTACCGCCCGAAGTTTTGAACATTTCCTTTTTGCGGTCTGTGATGCGCAGGAATCCCTCTGAATCGAATTCCCCAATGTCTCCCGTGTGGAAAAAGCCGTCGGTATCGATCACTTCAGCCGTGCGTTCCGGATCCTTGTAATATCCCTGCATAACATTGGGTCCCTTACAGAGGATTTCCCCATCTGCGGCAATCTGAACTTCAATTTCCCTGATGATCTTACCAACCGTTCCGATTTTCCACCCGCGGTTTCGCTGGTCGTTTACCGAGATGACCGGAGAGGTCTCTGTAAGGCCGTACCCTTCCATAACCGGGATACCGGCTGCTGCAAAGATTCGGGCAAGCCTCGGTTGCAGGGCAGCACTACCCGAGACCATGGTCTCCAGGTTGCCCCCAAGGGCTTCTTTCCATTTGGAAAAGATGAGTTTGCGGGCCAGGCCGAGCTTTTTCTCATACATCCAGCCGTTGGCGCCATAGGGCTCGTATTTCAATCCCAGTTCCACAGCCCAGAAGAACAGCGCTTTCTTCACCCCGGTCAGTTCGCTGCCTTTGGTGATGATACTATCGTATACTTTTTCCAGAAGACGGGGGACCACCGTCATCACATTTGGGTGAACCTCCTTGAGGTTGTCACTGATCTTGTCCAGGCCTTCCGCAAAATAGATGCTGATCCCACAGTATTGATACAGGTAAAGCACCATGCGCTCAAAGATGTGGCAAACCGGCAAAAAGCTCAGCGATACCGCCCCGTGCTCAAAAGGGACGCGTTCCTTGGTGGCCAGCACATTGGAGACGATATTGTTATGGGTGAGCATAACCCCCTTGGGCCTGCCCGTCGTCCCCGAGGTGTAGATCAGCGTAGCCAGGTCTTCTGGCTTTACGGCTTCCTTTCGCATTTCCACCTCTTTCTGATTCCCTTTGTCTGCCCCCAGTTCGAGGAGTTCGCTCCAGTGCTTGCATCCCTCGATCCGGTCAAAGCTGTAGACTTCTTTCAGGGAGGGGACCTCCTTTTGAACCGCCCGGACCTTTTCCAGCACCTCCACGCAGGAAACGAAGCAGTAGGTGGATTCAGAATGGTTCAGGATGTACGCATAATCCTCCTCGGAAATCGTGGGGTAGATCGGTACGTTCTGTGCGCCCACCTGCAGGATGCCGGTATCCATCACGCTCCATTCGGTACGGTTGGTCATGGAGATCAGGGCGATTTTATCATTGGCCGCAACCCCAAGGCTTAGCAGGGCCCTGCTGATGGCGTTGGCCTGTTCCAGGTATTCCCCGGAAGATAGGGCCTTCCACTCGCCTTCGTATTTAGTGACCATGGCTTTTTCCAGGTCATAATTTTCCTTCTGAAAATAGGGGAAATCAAAGAGTCGGGTGATGGATTGCATTTGAGTCAGTTGTTAGCGAATTGCAAAATACGAAAAGCAAGGGGTATTTTACAATAGAATTGGCAGGGAAGCCCCTTCTGATTTAGGAATCACTCAATTCACAGGCCTTAAGACAAGGCAAATCCCTGTTCCGGCATGGACCAACATCCCAACTTTGGCATTCGGGAATACCCAGGACGTAACTGCCTACTGCCACTGCCAAATAACTCATAGTCCGCAGTCTTCAGTCGCAGTTAGCAGCCACCTGTTAATATCTTAGAAATTTGAACTTTATAACCTTGAACAGGTTGGAATATCTGCCCCGCCTCCTGCCAACTGCCACTACCAACTGCCTACTAAAGAATCAACTTCCCTAAAACATCCGACCACTCCTACATATAGCTACTCTCTAAGGAAACGGTCGAAGAAATCAGCCGTTGCCCGGAAAGCCCTGAGCCAGGAATCATAACGCAAAAACCCGTGTACCTCGTCCGGAAAAACGAGAACTTCAGTGTAAACCCCAAGCGCATCAAGCCTGTTTTTCAGGTCAATGGACTGTCCGATCATCACGTTGCGGTCATCATCCCCGCTAATGATCAGGACAGGGGCCTTCCAATTGGAAAGGTCGTGCACCGGGGAGGAGGCATAGGCCTCTTCCATAAGCTCTTTGGTGATGCCCCAGCCTCCACCCGGGGAGAAGTCCCTGCCCCTCCAGGCCCAGTCGTGTACTCCGTGCAGGTCCACTCCGGCCTTGAAGAGTTCCGGGTGACGCGCCAGCCCCATGGCGGTCAGGTAGCCTCCGTAGGACCCTCCCCAGAGCCCTATACGTTCAGGATCCACTTCCTCCAGGGATTGCAGGTATTTCCCGGCCGCCACAATGTCCTGATATTCCGAAGCCCCCCGTGGTCCCTGGTCGGGGGCCCTCCGGAAGGCACGACCGTAGCCGATCCCGGACCGGTAATTCACCGAAAGCACGACATACCCAATGGAGGCCAGGTACTGGTTCATGCTGTAGGCGTTGGCATAGTAGCCGCTGTAGTGGTATCCGAGGAGCATCTGCCGGATAGGCCCTCCATGCATGTAAACTACAGCGGGGTGGGTTTTCTTTGCCCCCGGGGGGGGTGTGAAAAGCTGTCCGTGGATCAGCTGTCCGTCCGGGGCTTTAAAGGTCACTTCCCTTGGCTTTTGCAGCCGGGGTGAAGGAAAAGACGTGGGCATAGCGCCCAGGGCCACCTTCTCGTCTCCCTTTTGGACGATCGCCACAGAGGGACGGTTATAGGTGCCCTCCCTATAGGCGATGGCCCCCTGTGCCAAACCTGCCACGTGGGTTTGTATGCCTTCCGGGCCAGTGATCCTTTCGGGATCCCCAGCTGAAATATCGATTTGCCAGATATGGCGCCGGTTGGTGTCCGAACAGTTGCTGGAGGAATACAGGATGCTCCCGTCAGGAGAAAGGCTGCTGTTTTCCGTGACACAGGAGCCCGGGGTGAGGTCCCTTAGGTTGCTTCCGTCCGGGCGGATCGCGTAAATGTGGTTCCAGCCCTCGTGTTCCGAGTAGAAGAGGATGTGATCCCCCGTCCACCTCAGGGGTTCGTTGGGGTAGTACTGGGCGAATCCGCCGTCATCTCCCGGGGATTTCCAGATGGAGGCAGCCTTCCCGCTCTGGAGGTCCCCTACCATAATCTCAAAAGGGTTGCCCCCGGTGAGGTTCCGCAGTTCGTCCTTGCTTCTGCCTGGTCGCCTCAGGAACGCAATCCGACTGCCGTCCGGGGACCAGGCCGGGTGCTCGTCAAAACCCAGGGCAGGGGCCATCCAGTGGATCCGATTTTCCTCCAGGCTGTACACCCCAATATAGCTGTGGTCACCCCGGGGGCTGACAAAGGCGATTCTCCTCCCGTCGGGAGACCACCTTAGGTCACCCACCCCGCTTCGGACCTCGAATACCTCATGTGATTCTGTATCTGTCAGGGTGACGTCCGGGATGAGATAAACCTTCTTCCCCTTTGTGAAAAGGAGCCGCCTGCCATCAGGAGCGAGCACGGCTCCCGAGGCAGCCGCAAGGGTATCGATTCTTTTGCTGGAAACGTGGATCCGGAGCAGTTGCCGCACGGGGACCTCCGGCAGGCTTGCCGGGTTGGCTGGCTCCCCGTTCCGGTTATTCCCATTGCCGCGGACGAAAAGGACAACCTCGGGCAGTACCGCCTGCAGGGACAGATCCAGTCCGTCGTCTGCAGTGTAATTTGTAAGCTGCACAGGATCCGTTTCGGAGACGGGGGAATACCACAGGTTGCGGATCCCCTTCTCATTGACCACCCAGGCCAGGTGGTTGCCATCTTTAGAGGCTTTCAGGGAAGAAGTGTAGGGCGCCCCGAGGATCGCATCCAATTCAAACTGACTGTAAACCTGCGTCAGGGAGGAAATAATACTAAGGACAACGAATAATAAGTAGTGGTTTTTCATGGGTTGCGGCTTTAGGTCAGCATTCCTAAATGTAACCAATTTCTGCGGTACCTGCCCATGAGGATTTCTCAGGTAGCAGGGAAGGGGTTAAGGGGGGGCGAATGGAATGAATTACCCGAGCGGAAGGGTATGCAGGTCTTTGAGGTTTCCATCGCTGTAATCGATGATCGTGAGGGATTCCATCCTTCCCCGAAAACAGAATTCGTCCCGATTCCAGGAATCTACCCACCGTTTCACGTATTCCGCGTCTGTTGAGTTGGCAATTCCCACATGAGGGATGAAATCGATGTCCAGTCGCAGGTAGGGCCGGAAAAGTCCATTGTACAAGCGGTCGTGGAGTCTGACTACCTTACTGTATCCCTTTTCAGGCACTAGCAACAGGTGGTAGTAGGGAAGTATCGCGTCCTTGTTGATGGTGGCACACCTGATTTCAAAGTCTATGGGACCGAAATCCAGGCTTTGCTTTTGAACCTCTGCCAAAAAAGCCTCCTGCCCGATGCCCTCGATCGGGAATACAAAGGCAAAATGGGGTTTGACCACTTCAAAATAGAGTGGGTCGTGGTCTTTGCGAAACGTCTGGATCCGGGTGAAATCCTTGGGGTCCCATTCAGGATATGCCAAAACACCTAGGGCCACGGTATTTTTATTTATGGGATTCTATCCACTCCCGGGCATTTACAAATGCCTGCAGCCAGGGGGAGACCTCATCTTTGCGGCTGGGGTCATACCAGGCCCAGTTCCAGGTAAAGATGGAACGCTCTATGTGTGGCATGGTTACCAGGTGGCGCCCGCTGTCGTCACAAAGCATGGCGGTGTTGTAGTCACTTCCGTTCGGGTTGGCCGGATAGCCCTTATAGCCATAGGTGGCCACGATATTATACCGGGTCTCCTCAAAGGGGAGGTGGAATTTACCTTCCCCGTGGGAAATCCAGACCCCGAGGGTGCTGCCAGCCAGGCCCGAGAGCATGACCGAATGGTTTTCGCCGATTTTGACGGACGTAAAGCTGCTCTCGTGCTTGTGAGAATCGTTGAAGGTCATCTTTCCGTGGGTTTCATGGTCCGGATGGATCAGTTCCAGTTCCATAAACAATTGGCACCCGTTGCAAATTCCGATGGACAGCGTGTCAGGCCTGCTGAAGAAATTCCTCAGGGCCTGTCGTGCCTTTTCGTTGTATTTGAAGGCTCCGGCCCATCCTTTGGCGCTACCCAGGACATCGGAGTTGGAGAAGCCGCCAACTGCACCGATAAAGCGAATATCTTCCAGGGTTTCCCGCCCGGAGATCAGGTCGGTCATATGTACGTCTTTTACATCAAAACCGGCCAGGTACATCGCATGGGCCATTTCCCGTTCGGAGTTGCTGCCCTTCTCCCGTAGGATTGCAGCCTTGGGCCTGCTGCCGGCAGGCACTTTAACCTTTGGAAGTTTGCCCTTAAACTTTTTGGGGAGGTCAAATGACAGGGGTTGTTCCTTATAGTTCCGGTACCGCTCCCGGGCGAGGTCGCCTGCAGTTTGTTTCTGATCCAGGAGATAGGAGGTTTTGTACCAGGTGTCCCGTAAGGCATTCACATCGAGTTCAAGGCTTACCCTGTGGTTTTTCAGGTGGAGTTCAGCCCGGTCCAGGACGCTCCCGATTTTGTAGAGGGCAATGCCCTTTTCCCTGAAGAAATTCTCGATCTTTTCGTCCCGTGCCTGAATTACGACCCCGGCATTTTCAGCAAACAACAACCGGATCATATCGTGTTCTCCCAACGGGCTGAGGTCGATATCGGCCCCAGTCCCGGGAGTGGCAAAGCAGCCTTCCAGGAGGGTGGTTATAAGGCCGCCAGAAGCTACATCGTGCCCGGCCAGAATGCTGCCCTCCCGGATGCTTTCCTGAAGGGTGTCAAAGGTCCTGCCAAAGGTTTCGGGGTCTTTTACGGTAGGGGCTTCATTGCCTACCTTGCCAAGGACCTGGGCAAAAGAAGACCCACCCAGCTTATGGGAATCCCCGGAGAGGTTCAGGTAGTACAGGGGGCCGCCCTCCTTCCGGAAAACGGGTTCCACCACCTGCCGGATATCATCGCAATGGGCCGCTGCCGAAATAATAACAGTCCCGGGCGCCAGAACTTCCCGGTCCGGATATTTCTGTTTCATGGATAAGGAGTCCTTACCCGTTGGGATATTGATGCCCAGGGCGATGGCAAAATCAGAAGCCGCTTTTACGGCGCGGTAAAGACGGGCGTCTTCCCCTTCGTTGTTGCAGGGCCACATCCAGTTGGCAGAAAGGCTAACGGATTGCAATCCCTTTTCCAGAGGGGCCCAGACCAGATTGGTCAGCGCCTCGGCAATGCTGTTTCGGCTCCCTGCTTCCGGGTCGATCAGGGCGGATACCGGTGAGTGACCCAGGGAGGTCGCTATCCCCTCCTTCCCTTTGAAGTCGAGGGCCATCACCCCACAGTTGTTAAGGGGCAGCTGCAGGGGGCCTGCACACTGCTGTTTGGCCACGCGCCCTCCAACACACCGGTCGACTTTATTGGTCAGCCAGTCCTTGCAGGCGACGGCCTCCAGTTGAAGCACCTG